>JBNKHC010000089.1:0-6632 GCA_050290145.1 Kiloniellaceae bacterium
CTTGACCGCCGGGCCGCAATAGCCGCCGTGGGTGCCCTTGCCGCCGACGACCGGGGTCGGGGCCATGACGTCCAGGTCGACCGACATGATCGAGTTCACGGTGTTGATCAGCGACACCGCATCGGCGCCGCCGGCCTTGGCGGCGCGGGCCGGCCCCAAGATGTTGGTGACGTTGGGCGTCAGCTTCACGAAGACCGGCATGCGGGTGTGCGCCTTGCACCAGCGCGTCACCATCTCGATGTATTCCGGCACCTGGCCGACCGCCGAGCCCATGCCGCGCTCCGACATGCCGTGCGGGCAGCCGAAGTTCAGCTCCACGCCGTCGGCGCCGGTGTCCTCCACCTTGGCCAGGATGGCGCGCCAGTTCTCCTCCTCACAAGGGACCATGAGGGATACCACCAAGGCGCGGTCCGGCCAGTCGCGCTTCACCTGCTTGATCTCACGCAGGTTCACGTCCAGCGGCCGGTCGGTGATCAGTTCGATGTTGTTGAAGCCGGCCATGCGGGTGCCGTTGTAGCTCATCGCGCCATAGCGCGAGGAGACGTTCACCACCGGCGGATCTTCGCCCAGCGTCTTCCACACCACGCCGCCCCAGCCCGCCTTGAAGGCGCGCACCACGTTGTATTCCTTGTCAGTCGGCGGTGCGGAGGCCAGCCAGAAGGGATTGGGCGACTTCACGCCGGCGATATCGCAACGAAGGTCAGCCATGTCTTGTCTCCCTCTCCTGCCTCACGAACGCAGGAAGCTGTTGATCGCCTCGGCGGCCAGCTTGCCGTCCTGCACCGCGGCGACGGTCAGGTCTTCGCTGATCGCCACGCAGTCGCCGCCGGCCCAGACGTCGGACAGCGAGGTCTGGCGCTGTTCGTTCACAGCGATCTTGTCGCCGTCCATCTCCAGCAGTTCGCTGCCGCCGTTGGCTTGCGGCAGCATGGTCTGGCCTATGGCCTTGAACAGCATGTCCACCGGCAGGCTGAAAACGTCGCCGGTACCGGCCAGGCGCCCGCTGTCGTCGAGCTGGGTGTACTCGAAGATCACGTCCGTGATGTGGCCGTTCATGCCGCGGATCTCGCGCGGCTGGGCCCAGTGCTTGATCTTCACCCCGTTGACCTGGGCGAATTCCTGCTCGTGGTGGGTCGCCGACATGGCCTCCGGCCCCCGGCGGTAGACCAGGGTGACGTCCTCGGCGCCCAGGCGCTTGGTCTGCACGGCGATGTCGATGGCGGTGTTGCCGCCGCCGATGACCACCACCTTGCGGCCCACCGGCAGCGACTTCAGGTCGCCGCTCTGGCGCAGCTCGGCGATGTAGTCGACGGCATTGTAGACGCCTTCCAACTCCTCGCCCTCCAGGCCCAGCCGGCGCACCCCGCCCAGGCCCAGGCCCAGGAAGACGGCGTCATAGTCGCGCCGCAGGTCGGCGAGCGTGAAGTCGCGGCCCAGGGCCTGGTCGTTGCGGATCTCGATGCCGCCGATCTGCAGCACGAAATCCACTTCTTTCTGGGCGAAGGCGTCGGGTAGCTTGTAGGCGGCGATGCCGTATTCGTTGAGTCCGCCCGGCTTCGGCCTGGCGTCCAGGATCACCACGTCGTGGCCCAGCAGTGCCAGGCGGTGGGCGCAGGCCAGGCCCGCCGGTCCGGCGCCGACCACGGCGACGGTCTTGCCGGTCTTCTCGGCGCGGCTGAAGGGGTGCAGCCCGGCGTTCATCACCGCGTCGGTGGCGTAGCGCTGCAGCAGGCCGATCTGCACCGGCTTGGCCTCCTGCACGTTGCGCACGCAGGCCTGCTGGCACAGCACCTCGGTCGGGCAGACCCGCGCGCAGGCGCCGCCCAGGATGTTCTCGTCGAGAATGTCCTGCGCCGCGCCACGCACGTTGTCGGTCGAGATCTTGCGGATGAAGCTCGGAATATCGATGCCCGTCGGGCAGGCCTCGACGCAGGGCGCGTCGTAGCAGAAGTAGCAGCGGCTGGATTCGATCAGCGCCGCCTTGCGGTCGAGCGGCGGATGAACGTCGCTGAAGTTCTCCGCATAGGCGGACTCCGGCAAACGCCCGGCCCGGATGTCCGGTTGGTTCCCCATCGTGAACTCCCTGATCATTTGAAGGCAAACGCTCTCGCGGCGTCTTGCGTCCTTGTCGGTCTTGACTGTAGCGTTGTCCTGACCAAGCGGTCAATTAAATTTGACCAAACGGTCAGGTTTTGATTCGCCTGCCGCCAGCGGCAATAATCGGCGCGAATCATGGCTTGCACGTGGTCTAATGATCGCCTGCGACAGCGGTGCAGGAACGGGAGCGGAGATGCCCGACACGGTGTCCAGAGGGGACGACGCGAAGGAAAACGGCGGCAAGGACGACTCGCCCAAGGACGAGTCCGGGCCCGGCCACATCCGTGTCCGCAACCGCGCCCTCATCCTCTCAGCCGCCGAAGAAGTCTTCGCGACCCAGGGCTACCGCGGCGCCACCACCGCGGCCATCGCCCAGAAGGCCGGCCTGCCCAAGGCCAACGTGCATTACTACTTCGGCACCAAGGAGGCGCTCTACCACGCGGTGCTGGAAGACATCCTCGGCCTCTGGCTGGGCGAACTGGACCGCATCACCCAGGACAGCGAGCCGGCCACGGCCTTGGCCGCCTACATCCGCGCCAAGATCCGCCACTCGCGCGAACGCCCCCTCGCCTCCAAGGTCTACGCCAACGAGATGATCCGCGGCGCGCGCCACACCCGCGACTTCCTGAAGAACGAGCTGCGCAACCTGGTGAAGGAGAAGGCCAAGGTGCTGGAGGCCTGGGCCAAGGCGGGCAAGATCGAACCGGTCGACCCGGTGCACCTCTTCTCCATCATCTGGGCGGCGACCCAGCACTACGCCGACTTCGAAGTGCAGGTCGGCGCCCTGGTCGGGCGGCGCCAGCTCGCGGTCAAGGATTACGACGAAGCGGCGGAGACCGTCGTGCGCCTGGTGCTGCGCGGCTGCGGCCTGCCCTACCAGCCCGGCATCGGGTCCTGAAAACAGAGAGAGCGAAACGAGATGATCAAGGCGGTAATTCTGCTGAAGCGCAGGGACGACATGACCCTCCAGGACTTTTCCGACTGGATGCTGAAGGAGCACGTGCCCCTGGCGCTGAAGCTCGACGGCCTGAAGCGCTACCAGGTGAACATCGCCCGCGAGGACGGCAGCGACTACGACGGCGTCAGCGAGCTGTGGTTCGACAGCGAGGAGGCCATGCTGGCCGCCTACGGCACCGACCACGGCAAGGCGGTCGCCGCCGATTCCATAGCGCATGTGAAGGACCGCAAGCGCATCGTCGTCGACGAGCACCCATTCACCCCCACCGCCTGAGAAGCGCCCCGCGATGACCGTCGTGGTGCGCCTGGGCAACGCCCGTGCCGACTGGTGGCGCGATGCCCTGCAGCATCTGCTGCCCGGGGTCGAGGTGCGGCTGTGGGAGGATCCCGGCGACAAGGCGAAGGTCGAATACGCCGTGGTCTGGAAGCCGCCGGCCGGGGGCCTGAAGACCTTTCCCAACCTCAAGTGCATCGTCTCCATGGGCGCGGGCATCGACCACCTGCTGGCCGACCCGGAGCTGCCCATGCACCTGCCGGTGATCCGCACCGTGGGCTCCGACCTGCGCCAGCGCATGCGCGAATACCTGGCCCTGCACGTGCTGCGCTTCCACCGCCGCCTGCCGGACATCGAGGCCGCGCAGCGCCGCAAGGCCTGGGACCAGATCATCACCCCGCCCGCCCCGCAGCGGAACGTCGGCATCATGGGCCTCGGCAACATGGGGGCGGAGGCCGCCCACACCCTGACGGAGCTGGGCTTTACCGTGCGCGGCTGGTCGCGGCGCGCCAAACGCCTGCACGGCGTGAAGTGCTTCCACGGCGAAGATCAGCTCGACGATTTCCTGGCACGCAGCGAGATCCTCATCTGCCTGCTGCCGCTGACCCCGGCCACCGAGGGCATCCTGAACCGCCGCCTCTTCGCCAAGCTGCCCAGGGGCGCCTGCGTCATCAATGTCGGGAGGGGCCGGCACCTGGTGGAGAAGGACCTGATCCCGGCGCTGGACTCCGGCCAGCTGGGCGGCGCCACCCTGGACGTGCTGCACGTCGAGCCGCCCGAGGAAAATCATCCCTTCTGGACCCATCCGAAGATCCTGCTGACGCCGCACATCGCCAGCCTCATCGACCCGGAAAGCGGCGCCAAGGTCATCGCCGACAACCTGAAGCTCTTCATGGCCGGCAAGCCGGTCCCCGACATGGTCGACCTGAAGCAGGGGTATTAGGCCGCCGGGCATCCGGGCTAGCCGGAGGCCCGGGCCTTCTCATCAGCGCCGTGAAGGACTAACCTGCCCACTTTGCTGTTGACCCGGGGAAGGAACAGCATGCGAAAGGGTTGGGGCATCGCCGTCCTGACCGCCGTGGCGCTGTGGAGCGGCCCGGCGGCGGGGGATGCACGCCCGGAGCCCGCCTGGCTTCTGGTCGAGGCCGAGACCGGCGCGGTGCTGGCCCAGCAGCAGGCCACCCGGCCCTGGTATCCCGCCTCCGTCACCAAGGCGATGACCGCCTACATGGTCTTCGAGGCCTTGGCCGCCGGCCGCCTGACGCTGGACCAGAAAATCACCGTCTCCGGGCACGCGGCCGCGCAGCCGCCCACCAGGCTGGGCCTGCGCCGCGGCCAGAAGCTGGCGGTGCGCCAGCTGCTGCAGGCCATGATCGTGCGCTCGGCCAACGATGCGGCTGTCACCCTGGCCGAGGCGATCAGCGGCAGCGAGGCCGGCTTCGCCGCCGCCATGACCCGCAAGGCCCAGAGCCTGGGCATGAGCCAGACCGTCTTCGCCAACCCCACCGGCCTGCCGGATCCGGCGCAGCTGACCACGGCGCGCGACCTGGTGATCCTGGCCCGCGCCCTGCTCCGCGACCATCCCCAGCACTTCGACCTGTTCAACAAATCCTTCGTCTCGGTGGGCGGCCTCGGCGGCGGCTCGACCAACGGCTGGAAGAGCGGCTACCCGGGTGCCGAGGGCATCAAGACCGGCTTCACCTGCGGCTCGGGCTACAACCTGCTGGCCTCGGCGACCCGTGACGGCCGGCGTCTGATCGGCGTGGTCCTGGGCGGCGCCACCGGCGGACAGCGCAACGCGCGCATGACGCGGCTGATGAACGACGGCTTCGCGCGCAAGACCGCCGGCCCGGCCCTCACCCTCGATGACCTGCCGCGCCGCGCGATGGGCAGCGCGCCCTACGTGCTGCCGGGCCCGCGCTGCCCGGTATCGCAGAACGCCAAGACCGCCGACCTCATGGACGGCGAACTGCCCGGCTGGGGCCTGGTCTTCGGCTCCTTCATCAGCAAGGACCAGGCCAACGCCCGCATCGCGGAGAACAAGGCCGCGATCAAGGACGTGGTCAGCGGCGGCCAGGGAGCGGTCATCGCACGCACCAGCCTCGCCACCCACCGCTACAGCGCCCTGCTGGTGGACCTGGACCGGCAGGAGGCGGGCTCCGCCTGCCGGCGCCTGCAGGAACTCGGCGTCTATTGCCTCGCCGTGCCGCCCAAGCTGCTGAACAATCCGCAGGCCCTGTGGCGTTGAAATGGCGTGGCGCTAGCATGAACCGCCCGGACGCCCCTGCCAGCGCTCGAGAGAAGATGCTCGCCGGCCTGCCCTACAACATCATGGACCCGGAACTGAAGGCCCTGCGCCGCAAGGCGCATGCAGCGGTCTACGCCTACAACCGCTCCGACCCGGTGGACGACGAACCGCCGAGCCCGCTGCTCAAGCAACTACTCGGCAGCCTCGGCGCCGACGTCTTCATCGAGACGCCCTTTCGCTGCGCCTACGGCGTCAACACCTACCTGGGCGACGGCGTCTACATGAACACCGGCTGCGTGATCCTCGACTGCGCCAGGGTGGAGATCGGCGCCAAGACGCTGCTGGGGCCCACGGTGCAGATCTACACTGCGGTCCACCCGCTGGAGCCGCGGGCGCGCGCCGCCTTCATGGAGACGGCCAGGCCCGTGACCCTGGGACGCAACGTCTGGATCGGCGGCGGCGCCATCCTGCTGCCCGGCGTGACGGTCGGCGACAATGCGGTGGTCGGCGCCGGCAGCGTGGTGACAAGGGACGTCCCCGCCAATTGCCTTGCCGTCGGAAACCCTGCCAGGGTGATCAGGCGGATCACGGAGGAAGGATCATGACCGATACCAGCGGCCTGACTCAGCTCGGCCAAGCCACCGCCCTGCCCGAGAGCCCGGACAAGGCGGTCCTGGAGCGGGTGCCGAACGCACAGCAGGATATCGACTACCTAGTGCGTTTCACGGCGCCGGAGTTCACCTCGCTCTGCCCCATGACCGGCCAACCGGACTTCGCCCACCTGGTGATCGACTACGTGCCTGATGCCTGGCTGGTGGAATCCAAGTCCCTGAAGCTTTACCTCGGGTCCTTCCGCAACCACGGTGCCTTCCACGAGGACTGCACCGTCGCCATAGGACGGCGCCTGGTGGAGGAACTGGCCCCCCGCTGGCTGCGCATCGGCGGCTACTGGTACCCGCGCGGCGGCATGCCGATCGACGTCTTCTGGCAGACCGGCGCACCGCCGAAGGACCTCTGGCTGCCCGACCAGGGCGTGGCCCCCTATCGCGGACGGGG
>JBNKHC010000090.1:0-4744 GCA_050290145.1 Kiloniellaceae bacterium
CACCACCTTGGGCTGCCCGGTGATCCCCCTACGGTCCGTCACGATGCCGATGTGCGGCAGGAAGCCGGAAGGCCCTCTGAGGTTCCAGGCCACCAGGTCGCCGGGCCGGTAGTCCGCCGGCTCGCCGGTGACCGGCAGGGCGGCGCCCCGGCGTTGCAGGAAGACCTCCAGGTTGGGCACCCGGCGGTGGTCGATGTTGCTGTCGGGCCGGCTGAGGCCCCAGTGATCGGGATAGGCGTCGAAAGCGGCGCGCATGTCCTCGTGCACCAGTCGCTGCAGGTCGATGCCGAGGGCCCGGTAGCTGCGGATCACCACATCGGCACAGACTCCCCGGTCCGCCGCCACGTCGCCGCCGGGGTAGGCGAGGCGCACGTAGGAGGGGTCGTAGACCACGCGCACCCGGGTGCGGGCCAGGGCGGCGGCGTTAAGCCGCGCTGCCAGCGTTGGCGACGTGAGCGCCGCGGCGGCGGGCAGGGCCGGCAGCAGCGCGCCGAGGGCCAGGCCCCCGGCGAGAGCGCGGAGGCAGCGGCGCCGGGTCGGCAGCGTCGAAGCGGGCATGGATCACCTCTCCCAGTCGTTCGTGCGTGGGTCGCTCAGAAATGGGTCGCCTCATGGCGGGGCCAGGTTCACCCGCTCCTGCGGCGGTTTTGTGGCGGCTTTTGGGGCTGTTTTGGGGCGGACAAAAAAAGGCGGCGGAGGGCCGGGGGGCCGTCCGCCGCTGTGAGTCAGCAGGTTAAGAGGATTCTGGCGTATTGGAACTAGGCCCGCCAGAAAGGCTTTCTCGCTTCCGCGTGCAGGTCCTGGGGGTCGAGGCCGATGTCACGCAGGATGTAGTCGGGCATGCGCCTGAGGGTGTCCCGCTCGCGCAGGCGGTGCTGCCAGAGCACCAGCGGGGTCGCGGCGGCGAAGAAGGCCCACAACAGCGCGCGGCCCAGGGGGTTGCCCGAGCGCCGCCAGCGCAGGCCCGGCCGGCCGAGGTCAGCGCCCGGTGAAGCGGGGAGACGGGGGGTTGCGGGGACCCTGCGGGAGGCCCCGGTCGAAAGGCTCGTCATTAGGTCACCTGATTGGTTGGGGTTGATGGGGGCGTTGACAGAAGGGCTGGCTTCTGACCAGAAATATCGTGCGATTCCTGAATAGGGGCAAACGACGATTTATAATGCTTAGCATTAGCCGAACTAATGCGATGAAACCCCGGGAGGTGCGCTGATGGCTGCCCCGCCGCTGCCGGCCCTGCGCACCTTCGAGGTCGCGGCCCGGCACCTGAGCTTCACCAAGGCGGCTTCCGAACTGCACGTCACCCAGGGCGCCGTCAGCCAGCAGATCAAGCAGCTGGAGGCCAGCCTCGGCTTCGCCCTGTTTCACCGCGGGGCGCGCGGCCTGAGCCTGACCGAAAAGGGCGAGGCCCTGGCGGAGACGGCGCAGAGCGCCTTCCGCCGTCTCTTTGACAAGATCGAGGAGCTGCGCCAGTCGGAGGACGCCGGCATCCTGACGGTTTCTGTCAGTCCCTCCCTGGCGGTCAAATGGCTGATCCCGCGACTCGGCCGCTTCTACGAGCGCCACCCGGAAGTCGACGTGCGCATCCGTCCCGACCCGGTGCTGATCGATGTCGAGGCCGAAGCCGGCACCGTCGACATGGCGATCCGGTTCGGGCAGGGGCCCTTTCCGGGTCTCTCGGCGGTGCCGATCATGCACGAGACTGTCTTCGCCGTGGCCAGCCCGGAACTGGTGGCCAAGGGGCCGCCGCTGCGCCGGCCGAGCGACCTCTCCCGCCACACCCTGCTGCACAGCAGTTCCACGCAGGTGGTGGTGAACTCCATGGCCCGATGGGAGGTCTGGCTGGGCGTGCTGGGCGTTACCGGCATCAACGCCAAGGCCGGCCCGACCTTTCCCAGCAGCTACATGCTGCTGGAAGCGGCGATCCACGGCCAGGGCGTGGCGCTCACCTGGGCGGCGCTTGCCGACGACGACCTGCGCGCGGGGCGGCTGGTGCGGCTCTTCGACCGGGCGCTGGAAGGTTCCATGAGCTACTTCGCCCTCACCACCCAGGCCGCCGCGGACAAGCCGAAGGTCGTCGCCTTCCGCGACTGGCTGGTGGACGAGGGACGCAGCTTCACCCACGGGCCCGTAATGCTGCCGCAGGACGTGCCCCTGAAGTGAATCGCTGCCCGCGTCGGCTTTGGCAGTTGCTGTCATGACACTTACGCTAAGGCCTCAGGGTGGTGCGCTCTATCCGCATCTTGTGCCCGGATTTTGCGCGCCGATTTTGTGTCGTTTCCCTTGGGGCGGTCTTGCATAGTGTTGCGGTCTGCGACCAAGGACCGGAGCTAAAACAAAGGGGGAGGGAGTTCATGCTCTTGCGCGACAAGGTGGCCGTGGTGACCGGCGCCGCTTCGGCGGCGGGGATCGGGCGCGCGACGGCGCGGCGCTTCGCGCGCGAAGGCGCCCGCGTGGCCCTGCTCGACCTCATGGAGTGCGATCCGGCCGCGGCGGCGCGGGAGCTGGGGGCCGGGCACGTCGGCCATATCTGCGACGTGCGCGACCGCGCCGCCTGCGGCGCGACGCTGGAGCGTGTGGCCGAGGAGCTGGGCGGCATCGACATCCTGGTCGGTAACGCCGGGGTGGTCTTCGGCACGCCGCTGGAGCAGATCGACGCGGCGGAATACGACCTGGTGATGGACGTGAACCTGCGCGGCAACTTCAACATGGCCCAGGCGGCGGTGCCCCACATGAAATCAGGCGGCGGCGGTTCCATCGTCATGATCTCCTCCATCGCCGGGCAGGTCGGTGGCGGCCTCTTCGGCCGCTCGCACTACGCCGCGGCCAAATCGGGGATCTTCGGCCTGGCCAAAGCCCTGGCGCGGGAGCTGGCCGGCGACGGCATCCGGGTCAACGCGGTGGCGCCGGGGGTCATCGACAACGACTTCACCAAGGGCCGCATGACCCCGGCGGACAAGCAGCGCATCGCCAAGACCGTGCCGCTGGGGCGCCTCGGGACCTCCGAGGATATCGCCGATACCTGCCTCTATCTGGCCTCCGGCCTCTCGGCCTATGTCACCGGCAGCGTGCTCTCGGTGAACGGCGGCCTGCACATCTACTAGGCCCCTGGCGGAACCCCTGGGGGGAGCGCCAAGTTGACGTACCCCCCGGCCTGTGCTGAATAGCGGCGGCAGGGACTTCCAAGGAGGCTTTTCTACGGGGGAGAAGCGCCGGCGGAAGCAGGTCAGGACGCGATCATGGTAAACGACAAGCGGGTCTATCTCTTCGATTCGACCCTGCGCGACGGGGCGCAGAGCCAGGGCGTGGACTTCACGGTCCCCGACAAGGGCGCCATCGCGCGCGCGCTCGACAAGCTGGGCCTCGACTACGTGGAGGGCGGCTGGCCCGGTGCCAATCCCACCGACGACGCCTTCTTCGCCGATCCGCCTGAGTTCAAGACCAGCCGCTTCGTCGCCTTCGGCATGACCCGCCGGCCCGGGCGCAGCGCCGACAACGATCCGGGCCTGGCGGCGCTGTTGAACTCCAAGGCCGACGCCATCTGCATGGTCGGCAAGTCCTGGGACTTCCACGTCGACGTGGCGCTGGAGATCCCGCGGGAAGAGAACGTCGCCATGATCGCGGATTCCGTGGCCCATGCGCTGACCCGCAAGGACGAGGTGATGTTCGACGCCGAGCATTTCTTCGACGGCTACAAGTCCAACCCGGCCTACGCGCTGGAGTGCATCGAGGCGGCGCACAAGGCCGGCGCCCGCTGGGTGGTGCTCTGTGACACCAACGGCGGCACCCTGCCGCAGGAGGTCGAGCGCATCGTTGCCGAGGTCTGCGAGCGGATCCCGGGCAGCCACGTCGGCATCCACTGCCACAACGACACCGAGAACGCGGTGGCCAATTCCCTGGCGGCCATCAAGTCGGGCGCGCGCCAGGTGCAGGGCACCATCAACGGCCTGGGCGAGCGCTGCGGCAATGCCAACATCATCTCGCTGATCGCCTCGCTGAAGCTGAAGAGCGACTTCGATATCGGCATCGACGACCACGGCGTCTCGCAGCTCACCCACGTGTCGCGGCTGCTGGACGAGCGCCTCAACCGCCAGCCGGCGCGCAATGCCGCCTACGTCGGGGAGTCGGCCTTCGCGCACAAGGGCGGGCTGCACGTCTCCGCCGTCGCCAAGGACCCGCGCACCTACGAGCACATCGACCCGGCCCTGGTCGGCAACCGCCGCCACATCGTCGTCTCCGACCAGGCGGGGCGCTCCAACATCCTGGCGCGCCTCAGCGAGGTCGGCATCGAGCTCGATCCCAAGGACCCCGGCGTCAACAAGCTGGTCGAGGAGGTCAAGGCGCGCGAGTTCGAGGGCTACGCCTATGACGGCGCCGAGGCTTCCTTCGAACTGCTGGCCCGGCGCGCGCGCGGCGAGGTGCCGGGCTACTTCTCGCTGACCCGCTTCCGCATCATGGACGACCGGCGCTGGAACGCGAAGGGCGAGCTGGTCACCGAGTCCGAGGCGACGGTGACCCTGGAGGTCGCCGGCCACGCCAAGATGGAGGTGGCCGACGGCAACGGACCGGTCAACGCTTTGGACACCGCCCTGCGCAAGGCCCTGGTGCCGATCTATCCGCAGCTTCAGGACATGCGCCTGGTGGACTACAAGGTGCGCATCCTCACGCCGCAGGCCGGCACCCGCGCCGTGACGCGCGTGATGATCGAAAGCGCCGACGCCAACGGCCGGCGCTGGACCACCATCGGCGT
>JBNKHC010000091.1:0-17351 GCA_050290145.1 Kiloniellaceae bacterium
GGGGGAGACGCCGGTGCTGCCGCCGGCGGCGCTGCAGGAGATCGGCTACAGCCTGGCGGCCTACCCCCTGACCCTGCTGGCCGCGGCCATGAAGGCCATGCAGGACGCGCTGGCGGCCTTCAAAGCCGGCGAACATCCGAAGGACCTGCTGGACTGGGACAGCCTGCGTGACGTGGTCGGCTTCAACGCCTACTACGCCGAGGAAGAGCGATACAGCTTGAAGTAGCCAGCGTGCCTCCAGGCACGGTGGCCGTCAATTCATGCGGCCCCTCATTCTCAGGTCTCGGATGATCTCGCTAAGGTCCGACACGCTTTCAATGATCCTATCTACTTCAGTCTGAACTTCGGGGCTGGGTGCTTCGTCGGGTGCTTTTCCAGTGACGGCATTGATCAAAAAATCTAGTTTTTGCGTTGTGGCAGAGATCTTGTTTAGCAAGTTAAACGCGGCACGGCGGGTCCCCAAGGAATGGACGACTTTCTCCATGCTCGCAATCGAGTCAAGTGACTCGCGAAGCGGTCGGGTGATAATGTTGTTCTGTATTGCACCCCTTGCCTCTGTCAGGTGTTGCCGAGCAGCTGCGATATAGCGCAGTAGGTCGATATACTGGTAACTGTCGGTGGCCGACGTTTCAATGTCGGTTGCCGATGTCGACGTTGCCAGATTTATGTACCTGCGCAGATCGTTACACTGGAGCAGGACAGAACCTGGCGCATCGTTGGCAATGTAGCGCTCGAAGCTGATTGGAACGGTTTTCAGTTCCGGCGCAATCTCCCCAATGCAGTGATTCTGACCATTGACCAGGTTTTCAAGCTCTCTCGTCAGTACTTCTTGGTGGACGCGAAGAGAGTCGAAAATGACGCGCCAGTCCGCAGTGAATGCGAGCGTTTGAAGTGCCAAAACGATATCTGGGTCAAGTCCTTGGTGGACCTTCATAGTCAAAGTGTATGAATTCAGGTAGCGCTTGATGTCTCTGATATTGGGGTTTCCACCGAGCAGGAAGTGCTCAAGGTGAGGGCGCACGCGCGCATAGAGATCGTCGATCTGCTCTTGCGTGATGTCGGAGCTCTGGACGATCGCATCAATTAGAAGATCTGGATTCTCTTGCGTGACTGGAGGAAGTGCAAAAGGTACTTGGAAGATCTTCTTGATGTAGTCGGAGCCCTTGATGCAAAAGCCATCTTCAGACTCGTCAGATTGGTGTTCGGCGTAGCGGTTGTCTATGCACCATTCGACAACTTGTTGATCGAGCCCTACAACAAAGACGAACCCGTCGAAGTCAAAGAAAAGTTTCATAGATTCCAGAACCTCGAGAGCGCCTTCGGGAAGGCAGCGATCTAGGTCATCTATGAATACGACGATCCTTGCACCGCCAGCGGTCTTATGAAACTGCTCAAAGCTACTTTTTAGCGTTTGGAAGCTCGCAAAATAGAATGACCGTGGTGTCTGTTGCTTGGCTTCTTCTTTGTCTAGTTCCGCAGCCGCTGAGATCGCTTTATTGGCATCGAAGGAAAGGTCGATGACCTTGGGAATGCCGAACTTTACACTGAAGCCGCGCAGAATCGATTCCGTGACGCCGCCAATTGCCAAAGCTGTATCCTTCGCAGCTTGCTTCACTTGAGAAAGCGGCTGTTGTTTGCTCCAGATGTTTAGTGAATCACGGATGGCGTCAAGGAGGGGAACGATTAGATGTTCCTCCTTCTCATAGCGCCAAGCGCTGAAGTCGACTGCGACGCATCTGTCGATGTCGAGGTTCTCGCGTATCCGCTCCATCAATGTCGTCTTTCCTGCCCCCCAGCCGCCAAATATGCCGATTGAGAATCGTGGGTCGCTGCCTTCAATGATATCTTTGAAGGCATGGGCGTAGTCAGTGAAGCTTAACTGTGGCGTGTTTGCCGGGACATCCAGGATGATGCGGAAGTCTTGATAGTTCGGCATCCTAGTGACCTCGTCTTTTTTGGTGGGTAGAGAATTAGCCACTCGCGGAAGGAAATGCGTACCGCGCTTGCCACAGTAGTAGTCAGTGGCTATTTATCGCAATAAGGGCATTTAGGTGACTGCAATTTTGAGAAGTGACTGAAGTCAATCACATCGCCGCAGTTGGATTGGGTCTTGTGGCCGGCTTTTCAGGCTGTTTCGAGGGCGACGCTCGGTACTGCTAGTGCTGAGTCGAAGCGGCGCAGCAGGCCGCCGGCGCGCAGCGGCTGATTGAGGGAGCCGCCAAGGTCATCGCCTTTATTGCCAAGTTCTTCCTCTGATAGGCTGACCTTGCGCCCGGCCGCAATGGTGCGGCTTTCGCTGGAGGAGGAGACGGCCATGAATCTCTCGACCAATTTCACCCTGGCGGAGGCGGTAAAGTCGCAGACGGCTTTGCGCTGCGGTATCGACAACACCCCGAACGCGGGGCAGGTCGACTGCCTGCGCGCGGTGGCCGAGAACATCCTTCAGCCGGTGCGCGACCACTACGGCGTGCCGTTCACGCCGTCGTCATGGTTCCGCTCGATCGCGCTCTGCGAGCAGATCGGCTCCAAGTCGACGAGCCAGCATGCCAAGGGCCAGGCCGCCGACTTCGAGGTGCCGGGCACCTCCAACCTGGATCTGGCCCGCTGGATCATCGCCAACCTGGACTTCGACCAGCTGATCCTGGAGTTCTGGAAGGAGGGGGACCCCGCCGCCGGTTGGGTGCATTGCAGCTACGTCGGGCCGGGCCAGAACCGGCACGAGGTGCTGCGTTTCGACGGCGCAAGCTATCTGCAGGGCCTGCCGGGCTGAGGGGGTCGCGGCCGGGCGTTACCCGGCCGGCGTTTCCAGCAGTTCCGGCAGGGTGAAGATCTCACGGCTCTGGGTCACGCCGCGGAAGGCGTGGCGGCCGACCGAGACCAGGGTGCCGGGAACGAAGCGCTCGAACTCTTCGGAGATCAGGACGCCGAGGCCCAGTTCCTTGGTCAGGTCGTCCATGCGGGCCGCCTCGTTGGTGGCCGGGCCGATCACGGTGAAGTCCAGGCGGCTGGCCGCGCCGATGTTGCCGTAGGTGACGTTGCCCAGGTGCAGGGAGATGCCGCAGGCCAGCGGAGGGCTGCCGGCCTCGGCCAGTTCCTCGTTCAGCGCCGCCATGCGCTTCACCGCGTCGCGGGCCGCCTTGATCGCCAGGTGGCAGGCATTCTTGCCGCAGTACATCTCCTCGGCTTCGTCGATGCCCTGTTTGGCGCAATACAGCGAATCGTCGGCGTCGCAGGTCGGGATCTTGTCCATCGGGAAGATGGCGAGCAGGCCATCGCCGATGAACTTCAGCACCTCGCCGCCGTGCTCCAGCACCGCGCCGGCCACCGCCTCGAAGTAGCGGTTCAGCAGGTCCAGGTATTCGGCACGCGGCAGGCTGTCGGCCAGCGCGGTGGAGCCGCGCAGGTCGCAGTACCAGATGACCGCGGGGATGTCCTCGCCGTCGCCGCGCTTGATCAGGCCGTTCAGCACGCGCTGGCCCGTGTGGGCGCCCAGGTAGGTTTCGAGCAGCGAGCGCGAGGTGCGGTGCAGGGCATGCACCTCCAGGAGGCGGCTGAGGATCGGCAGGGCTTCGTAGATGTGGCCCAGCTCTCGGGTGGTGAAGCCGCCCGGGCGGTCGCTGGCCAGGGTCAGTACGTTGATCTTGCCATTGGAGAAGTGCATGGGCATGGCGACGTAGTCGGTCGCACCCTCTGCCAGCAGCTCCTCCAGGATCGGGAAGTCGCGCGGCGGATTGGGGCCTTCCAACCGCCGCCGGATGCCGCCCTCGCCGTTGTAGATGCCGATCAACGGGCTCTTAAGATAGGCATCCGACTTCAGGCCGTAGTGCGGCAGGTCGCGCTCGTCGACCACGCTCTCACCGCGCCGCCACACGAAGGCGTTGCCGGCGACCTGCGGGTGCAGAGTGGGAATGATGGCGTTCAGGCGATAGATGCCGAAGCCGGCCTCGACGAGCTGGCGGGCGAAACGGTCGACCAGCTCCGCCGAAGAGGTCGCCTCCCAGGCCTCGCGCAGCAGCCAGCCGGCCAGGGGGTTGGCGGCCTCGACCCCGGTTTCCGCGGCGTCGATCTCGACCTGCGGACTGCCCTCGAACCAGGCGTCGACCTTGTTCCAGTAAAAGGCGATGTAGCCGCGCACGCCGAGGCCTTCCTCGATCGGGTCCTCGTAGCTCCAGGCCGCGTTGTCCGCCGTCTTGTCGCCCACCGCCACCGACCAGTAGTTGGCAGTGCCCTTGAAGGGGCAGTAGGTGTGGTGGTCCGTGGGCTGCAGGAAGTCCATCGCGACGTCTTCGCGCGGCAGGTAGTAGACCGGCAGCAGGCGTGTTTCCTTCAGCACCAGGGCGCGGCGGCTGTCGGCGATGACCTTGCCGTTGAACACCACCTTCACCCGCTTTCCGGCGGGCTCGATGGACATGCTGTAGTCGCCGGGAACCAGGGTCTCCGGCTGCTTTGGGGCGAGGGGAACGACCTCTGCCATGTCCGAATCCTACTGTCGGCCCGACCCGTGAGGAGGCCGGTGCTGGTTTTGGGGGAGGCCGCGCCGAAGCGCAGTTTCTATATAGGCCGAAGCGGGTGTTTTTCAGCCCCCGAAATCAACTGCGAAATCAACTGATAAATCAAGCCCTTGCGGGGGTGGTGGCGATTTTCGGCATTTTCATTTCCGAAAATTGCCGGATTTTCCTATACTCCCCGCCCAGCGGAGGACAGAGATGCCAGCATTTCCCAGGCCCGCCGAGGCGCCGGAAAGCGGCGGCGAGGGCCGCAGCGAGTTGAACCAGCGCCAGGAGCAGATCATCGCCCTGGTGCGCGAGCGCGGCTTCGTCGCCATCGAGGCCCTGGCCGAGCACTTCAACGTCACCCCGCAGACCATCCGCCGCGACATCAACCAACTGTGCTCCCAGGGCTTCCTGCGCCGCTACCACGGCGGCGCCGGGCTGCCCTCCAGCGTCGAGAACCTGGCCTACCAGACCCGCCAGGTGCTGCACCAGGGGGAGAAGGAGCGCATCGCCCGCATTCTGGCCGCGGAGATCCCGGACAACGCCTCCCTCTTCATCAACATCGGCACCACGACGGAGGAGGTGGCCAAGGCCCTGGTCGACCACAGGGGGCTCCGGGTTATTACCAATAATCTAAATGTCGCCAATATCTTAGGTGGGAAACCGGATTTCGAGGTCATCGTCACCGGCGGCGTCGTGCGCAGCCGCGACCGCGGCATCGTCGGCGAGGCCAGCATCGACACCATCCAGCAGTTCAAGGTGGACTTCGGCATCATCGGCATTTCCGGCATCGACGACGACGGCACCCTGCTGGACTTCGACTACCGCGAAGTGCGCGCCGCCCAGGCCATCATCAAGAATTCCCGCCGGGTCTTCCTGGCCACCGACCACACGAAATTCGGGCGCAACGCCATGGTGCGCCTGGGCCATATCGACCAGCTCGACGCCATCTTCACCGACCGCGCGCCGGCCCAGCCGATGATGGACATCCTTGCCGCCGCCGAGGTCGAGCTGCACATCGCGCCCGCGGCCTGAAGCTGCCTCCCGGGCGACTTCTTCTCGCTGATATCTTCGGATTTTTTCATTTTCTGACGCCGCCGCCGGCCGGAATCGCCGGTATGCCGCCATTTTTCATCGCGAAAAGCCTTCAGATTCCAACGTTCTGTTCGAAAATGTTCACAAGTGAAAATTTCCGATTGCGAAACCGCGCAGGGCCAGCCTATGCTTCCCGCTCAATGAGACACCCGGCCGCTTGGCCGGAACGACCCGGAAACCGGGCGCAGATTGGGGAGGCGGGCACTCGGACATGGCCGATGTTCTGGACATCGTCGTGGTTGGCGGCGGCATCAATGGTGCCGGTATCGCCCGCGATGCGGCCGGCCGCGGGCTCTCCGTGTTGCTTTGCGAAAAGAGCGACCTGGCCAGCGCCACCTCCTCGGCCAGCACCAAGCTGATCCACGGCGGCCTGCGTTACCTGGAGTATTACGAGTTCCGCCTGGTACGCGAGGCGCTGATCGAGCGCGAAGTGCTGCTGCGCGCCGCCCCGCACATCATCTGGCCGCTGCGCTTCGTGCTGCCCCACAACAAGGGGCTGCGGCCGGCCTGGATGATCCGTCTCGGCCTCTTCCTCTACGACCACCTGGGCGGGCGCAAGCTGCTGCCGGCCTCCGAAGGCATCGACCTGCGCCAGCATCCGGCCGGCGAGCCGCTGGAGGCCGACCTGCGCAAGGCCTTCGTCTATTCCGACTGCTGGGTGCAGGATTCGCGACTGGTGGTGCTGAACGCCATGGATGCGCGCGAACGCGGCGCCGAGGTGCTGACCCGCGTCGAATGCGTCTCGGCGCGCCGCGAAGGCGCGAAGTGGCGCGTCCTGCTGCGCGACCTGCACAGCGGCCACGAGCGCGAGGTCACGGCCCGCGCCCTGGTGAACGCTGCCGGCCCCTGGACCGCCGAGTTCATCGAGCAGCGCGCCGGGCTCAACAAGGCGCAGTCGCTGCGCCTGGTGAAGGGCTCGCACATCGTGGTGCCGAAGCTCTTCGATCACGACTTCCCCTACATCTTCCAGAACCCCGACGGGCGCATCGTCTTCGCCATTCCCTACGAGGACGACTTCACCCTGATCGGCACCACCGACGTGGATTTCGAGGGCGATCCCGGCCAGGTGAAGATCTCCGAGGCCGAGGTCGCCTACCTCTGCGATGCGGTGAATGCCTATTTCAAGCGCAAGATCGCCCCCGCCGACGTGGTCTGGACCTATTCCGGCGTGCGTCCGCTCTACGACGACGACGCCAAGAGTGCTTCCTCGGCGACCCGCGACTACGTGCTGGAGATCGACCACGGGGACGGCCGCGCACCGCTGCTGAGCGTCTTCGGCGGCAAGATCACCACCTTCCGCAAGCTGGCCGAGCATGCCCTGGCCAAGCTGGAGGAGGCGCTGGGTCCGCTCGGTGCACCCTGGACCGCCGAGATTTCGCTGCCCGGCGGCGACATTCCCGGCGCCGACTTCGAAGCCTACTTCAAGCGTTTCCGCGAGAACCACGCCTGGTTGCCGGAGCACCTGGCACGCCGCTACCTGCGCGCCTACGGCACGCGCACGGAACGGCTGCTCGGCGGCGCCACCGGCATGGAGGGGCTGGGCGAAGCCCTGGGCGATGGCCTCTACGCGGCGGAGCTGAACTACCTGATGCACAACGAATGGGTCGAGACGGCCGACGATCTGCTGTGGCGGCGCTCGAAACTGGGACTGCACGTCTCAGAAGAAACCAAGCAGAACCTTGCGGCCTGGCTCGACCGGCAGGGCGCCGCCGCGGCACGGCAGGAGACGGCCTGATGTCGCTGGAGCTTCGCAACGTCAGCAAGAGCGTCGGTGTGGAAGAGCACATCCGCGACGTCAGCCTGACCCTGGAGAAGGGCTCGCTGAACGTGCTGCTGGGCCCGACGCTGTCGGGCAAGACCTCGCTGATGCGCCTCATGGCCGGGCTCGACCGGCCGACGGAGGGCGACATCCTGGTCGACGGCGAGAGCGTCGTCGGCCTGCCGGTGCAAAAGCGCAAGGTCGCCATGGTCTACCAGCAATTCATCAATTATCCGACCCTGAGCGTCTACGAGAACATCGCCTCGCCGATGCGGGTCTCGCGCGTCGACGCCGCGACCATCGACAAAAAGGTCCGTGCCGCCGCCGAACTGCTGAAGCTGACCCCCTTCCTGGACCGCACGCCGCTGCATCTTTCCGGCGGCCAGCAGCAGCGCACGGCCATCGCCCGCGCCCTGGTGAAGGAGGCCGGGCTGGTGCTGCTGGACGAGCCCCTGGCCAACCTGGACTACAAGCTACGCGAGGAACTGCGCGTCGAGCTGCCGCGGCTCTTCGGGGAGAGCGGCGCGATCTTCGTCTACGCCACGACCGAGCCGCACGAGGCGCTGCTGCTGGGCGGCAAGACCGCGACCCTGTCCGAGGGGCGGGTGACCCAATTCGGAACGACCATCGATGTCTACAGCCGGCCGGCGGACCTGATCACGGCGCAGACCTTCTCCGATCCGCCGCTGAACGTGGTGCCGATGGAAAAGCGGGGCAACCAGCTCAGCTACGACGGCAAGTCGATCACCGCGCCGGCGGGCACCCAAGGCCTGGCCGACGGCGCCTACAAGGTGGCGATCCGGCCGCACCACCTGCTGCTGCGTCCGCCGCCGCAGGGTGAGGCGCTCCAGGTCGATGCCTCGGTTTCGACCACCGAGATCACCGGCTCGGAGAGTTTCGTCCACGTGGAGCACGGCGGCTCGCGCTGGGTAGCGCTCACCCACGGGGTCCACCGGGTGGAGATCGGCGATCGCGTCCCGGTCTACCTCGATCCGGCCGGCTTCCTGGTCTTTGACGCCGATGAGCGGCTGGTGGCGGCGCCGAGCAGCTACGTCGCGCCACCCCGAAACGCGATAGGGGCTTGAGCCATGGCACAGATCACCCTCGACAAGCTGGCGCACTCCTATCTGCCCAATCCGAAGACAGAGGCCGACTTCGCGCTGAAGGAGATCGACCACGTCTGGGAGGACGGCGGAGCCTATGCGCTGCTGGGGCCCTCGGGCTGCGGCAAGACCACGCTGCTGAACATCATCTCCGGCCTGCTGGTGCCCTCGCGCGGCAGCATCCTCTTCGACCAGGAGGACATCACCCACCTGGCGCCGGAGCAGCGCAACATCGCCCAGGTCTTCCAGTTCCCGGTGGTCTACGACACCATGACCGTGGCCGAGAACCTGGCTTTCCCGCTGGCCAACCGCCATGTGCCGAAGGACGAGATCAAGAAGCGCGTGGCCGAGGCTCTCGACATGCTCGACCTTGCCGGCAAGGCGAACCGCAAGGCGCAGAACCTGACCGCCGACGAGAAGCAGAAGATCTCGCTGGGCCGCGGGCTGGTGCGCTACGACGTCAACGCCATCCTCTTCGACGAACCGCTGACCGTCATCGATCCGCATATGAAGTGGCAGCTGCGCACCAAGCTGAAAGAGCTGCACCGCCGCTTCGGCCACACCATGATCTACGTGACCCACGACCAGACCGAGGCGCTGACCTTCGCCGACAAGGTGGTGGTGATGTACGAGGGTGAGGTGGTGCAGATCGGCACGCCGGAGGAGCTCTTCGACCAGCCGGCGCATACCTTCGTCGGCTACTTCATCGGCTCGCCGGGGATGAACGTGCTGACCTGCGAGGTGGCCGGCAGCAAGCTGCACCTCGGCGCCCGTGAAGTCGAGTTGGGCCGCAGCTATCCGCAGCTCACCGGCAAGACCGAGGTCGGCATCCGCCCCGAGTTCGTGCGCATGGCGCCGGCGGGGCAGGGCCTGCCCATCACCATCACCCGGGTCGAGGACATCGGCCGCTTCAAGATCGTGCGGGCCCTCTTGGACGGGCAGCGCTTCGACGCCGTTTTGCCGGAGGGCAGGGAGGTGCCGGAGGGTGCCAGCGCCGTCGTCGACCCGGCCCGGATCAACATCTACCAGGATTCGCACCTGGTGCGGGCCCAGGCGCAGGGGGGCAACTGATCATGCAGAAGACCCTCAACAACAAAGCCTGGTTCATGGTGCTGCCGGTGCTGCTCATCGTGGCGCTGAACGCCATCGTGCCGCTGATGACGGTGGTGAACTATTCGGTTCAGGACACCTTCGGCAACAACCTCTTCTTCTTCGAGGGCACGCGCTGGTTCCGCGAGGTGCTCGCTTCGGAGCGCTTCCACGACTCGCTGCTGCGCCAGTTCTTCTTCACCGGCACCATCCTGGTGATCGAGGTGCCGCTGGGCGTGGGCATCGCGCTGACCATGCCACGCCGCGGTTTCTGGGCCTCGGTCTGCCTGGTGCTCATGGCGCTGCCGCTGCTGATCCCCTGGAACGTGGTCGGCGCCATGTGGAACATCTACGCGCTGCCCGACATCGGCCTGCTGGGCTACGGCCTCAACTGGCTGGGCATTCCCTTCGACTACACCCAACAGCCGGTCTCCGCCTGGTTCACCGTCATCCTGATGGATGTCTGGCACTGGACCTCGCTGGTGGTGCTGCTGGCCTACGCCGGGCTGCGCTCGATCGACGACAACTACTACCGCGCGGCGCAGATCGACGGGGCCTCGCGCTGGGCCGTCTTCCGCTTCATCCAGCTGCCGAAGATGAAGCACGTGCTGACCATCGCCATCCTGCTGCGCTTCATGGACAGCTTCATGATCTACACCGAGCCCTTTGTGCTGACCGGCGGCGGTCCCGGCAACACGACCACGGTGCTGTCCATCGACCTGGTGAAGGCCGCGCTGGGCGAGTTCAACCTGGGCGTCGCCGCGGCCATGAGCATCATCTACTTCCTGATGACGCTGCTGGTCTGCTGGCTCTTCTACACGCTCATCACCCAGGGAGAGAAGAAATGAAGCATCGCCGCTGGCTGGTGCCGACGCTTTACATCATCTTCCTGATGCTGCCGGTCTACTGGCTGCTGAACATGTCGTTCAAGACCACCAACGAGATCCTGGGCGGCTTCTCCTGGTTCCCGGCCGAGTTCACCATCGACAGCTACGTGAAGATCCTGACCGACCCGACCTGGTACATGGGCTACGTCAACTCGATCATCTACGTGGTGCTCAACACGATCATCTCGGTCTCCTTCGCCCTGCCGGCGGCCTACGCCTTCTCGCGTTACCGCTTCCTGGGCGACAAGCACCTCTTCTTCTGGCTGCTGACCAACCGCATGGCACCACCGGCGGTCTTCGCGCTGCCCTTCCTGCAGCTCTATTCGGCCATGGGGCTGTTCGACACCCATCTTGCCGTGGCGCTGTCGCACTGCCTCTTCAACATTCCGCTGGCGGTGTGGATCCTGGAGGGCTTCATCTCCGGCGTGCCGCGCGAGATCGACGAGACGGCCTACCTGGACGGCTATTCCTTCCCGCGCTTCTTCACCAAGATCTTCATGCCGCTGATCGGCAGCGGTATCGGCGTGACCGCCTTCTTCTGCTTCATGTTTTCCTGGGTCGAGCTGCTGCTGGCCAAGACGCTCACTTCGGTGGAGGCCAAGCCCATCGCCGCGGTGATGACACGCACCGCCAGCACCTCGGGCTACGAGCTGGGTCTGCTGGCGGCGGCCGGCGTTCTGACCATCATCCCGGGGGCGATCGTCATCTACTTCGTGCGCAACTACATCGCGAAGGGCTTCGCGATGGGGAGGGTTTGAACATGGGTCTCTCATGGATGGCCTGGACCTGGCAGACGGCGCTGTTCTTCGGAATCATCGCCCTGCTGCTTGCCGCGATGACAGTCCGGGAGCTGCAGCGTCCCGGCGGCGCGCCGCGCCACGGGATCCTGGGGCTCGATACGACGCGGGGCGACCGGCTTTTCATTTCGCTGCTCGGCAGCGCCTACATTCACCTCGCCTGGCTGGCCCTGGTTCCCTGGCCGCTGTGGTGGGCGCTGGTCTTGTCCGCGATCTACGCGGTTTTGGTTTTTCGTTACGTGTAGTGGTTATCGGTAGGTGCGGCGGAAACTGCCGCATTTGAGTGTCGTCAACAAATATGCAAGGGAGGATATCGCATGCGAAGGTATCTACTAACGACGGCGACGGTTCTTGCCATGATGGCAAGCGCGGGTGCCGCCAAGGCCGACATGGCGGCCGCCGAGAAATGGGTGGACAGCGAGTTCCAACCCTCGGTGCTCTCCAAGGCGGAGCAGATGGCCGAGATGGAATGGTTCATCAAGGCCGCCGAGCCTTTCCGGGGCATGGAGATCAACGTGCTGTCGGAGACGATCCCGACGCACGAGTATGAATCGAACACTTTGACCAAAGCGTTCGAGGAGATCACCGGCATCAAGGTGAATCACCAGCTCCTCGGTGAAGGCGAAGTGGTCCAGGCGGTGCAGACGCAGATGCAGACGCAGCGCAACCTCTACGACGCTTACATCAACGACTCCGACCTGATCGGCACGCACTCGCGCCTGCAGCTCGCGGTCAACCTCTCCGACTGGATGGCCGGCGAAGGCAAGGACGTGACCAACCCGGGTCTCGACATCGACGACTTCATGGGCAAGTCCTTCACCACCGGCCCGGACGGCAAGCTCTATCAGCTGCCCGACCAGCAGTTCGCGAACCTCTACTGGTTCCGCAAGGACTGGTTCGACCGTCCGGACCTGCAGGCCAAGTTCAAGGAGATCTACGGCTACGACCTGGGTGTGCCGGTCAACTGGTCGGCCTACGAGGACATCGCCGAGTTCTTCAGTGTGCATGTGAAGGAAATCGACGGTGTGCGCGTCTACGGCCACATGGACTACGGCAAGCGCGCGCCTGACCTCGGCTGGCGCATGACCGACGCCTGGCTCTCCATGGCCGGCGCCGGCTCTAAGGGCCTGCCGAACGGCGTGCCGATCGACGAGTGGGGCATCCGCATGGAAGAGGGCTCCTGCAACCCGGCCGGCGCTTCCGTCTCCCGCGGCGGCGGCACCAACGGCCCGGCGGCCGTCTATGCCATCCGCAAATGGGACGAGTGGCTGCGCCAGTACGCGCCTCCGGGTGCGGCCAGCTACGACTTCTACCAGTCGCTGCCGGCGCTGAGCCAGGGCAACGTGGCCCAGCAGATCTTCTGGTACACGGCCTTCACCGCCTCCATGGTGGCGCCGAAGTCGGAAGGCAACAACACCGTCGACGACGCCGGCAAACCGCTGTGGCGCATGGCGCCGAGCCCGCACGGCCCGTACTGGGAAGATGGCCAGAAGCTCGGCTACCAGGACGCCGGTTCCTGGACCATCCTGAAGTCGACCCCGACGGACCGCGCCAAGGCGGCCTGGCTCTATGCCCAGTTCGTCGTCTCCAAGACGGTGGACGTGAAGAAGAGCCACGTCGGCCTGACCTTCATCCGCGACTCCTCCGTGCGGCATGCGAGCTTCACCGAGCGTGCGCCGAACCTCGGCGGCCTCGTCGAGTTCTACCGCTCGCCGGACCGCGTGCTGTGGTCGCCGACCGGCATCAACGTGCCTGACTATCCGAAGCTGGCCCAGCTCTGGTGGCAGCAGATCGGTGACGTGAACTCCGGCGCCTTCACCCCGCAGGAGGCCATGGACCGTCTCGCCGCTGAGATGGACCAGGTGATGTCGCGCATGGAAGCGGCCGACAAGGCGGCCAACGTCTATGGCGGTTGCGGCCCGCGCCTCAACGACGAGCAGGACGCCTCGGCCTGGCTCGGCAAGGCCAACGGCCCCAAGGCCAAGCTTGCCAGCGAGAAGCCCAAGGGCGAGACCATCGCCTACGAGGAAATCATCAAGCGCTGGCAGTAAGCCGGGCTTGAAGTCTTGCGCCGGGAGCCTTCGGGTTCCCGGCGTATCGAAGTTGGCCGGTCCCGGGCGGCGCTACGCGCGGGGCCGGCATCAGAGGTCAGCTACGGCTGATGGGGCCGGGAGCAATGCCGGTCCCGCCGCTTGGTTCAAGGCTTCTTCTTGTTTCCAAGCTGCATTTTCCTCCAGAGAACACTCTGCGGGCGGTCCATTCGGGCCGCCCACTTTTTTTGAGGTTCAGGAGCCGCTCTGCCGCTGCGCGGAGTTCACCAGGGAGGTCAGCAGTTCGATGGACGCGCCACGGCCGGCGGACTGTCCGCGGTCCCCCAGGTAGTCGGCGATGGCGCCGTCGAGGCCGCGGCCGTCGACGTCATAGCCCAGGCCCTGCAGGAAACGCGAGACCGAGACCTGCGGCTGCTGCCGCACCGGCCCGCCCGCCGACGGCAGAGTGGCGCGGCCCAGGCGGTTGTCGCTGATCGTCGCCGCGGCGGCCCGGGAGAAGGCGCCGCCCTGGGAGCTGGAGCGCAGGTAGTAGTCGCCCAGCACGCGCAGCTCGCCGTTGGTCAGGACGAAGGAGGGCAGGGCCAGCTCGGTGGGGGTGGCACTGCAGACGTTGCCGAGGCCGCCCGCCTGCTGGCCGCAGCCGAAATGCAGGCTGATGGCGTGAGGCCAGTCGGCGCGGTAGCCGGCGCGCAGGTAGGCCGCCTGGCCGTTCTCGGCGGCTGCCTTCAGGCGGCTGTTGTCCCACTCCACGCCCAGCCAGCCCGTAGTGTTGCCGATGGGCGACTCGAGGGAGACCACGGCCCAGTTGTTGGTCAGGTTGGACAGATTGGCGCCGCCCGTGGGGTTGAAGCCCGGCGCGGTGGTGAAACCGGCGACCGGCGAGTTGGCCAGGAAGTTGTCCGACTGGTAGGCGGCGATGAAGTGCAGCTCCAGCGGCTGGTACCAGCGCGCGTTGCGCGCATCGTAGAGGCAGCGGGCCTGGGTCAGCACCTGCTGCGGGCCGATGAGGATGCCGTTGCAGAAGGTGCGCCCGGCGACGTTGAGGCGGCCGATGGCGCTCCAGGGATATTCCTGCGCGTCGGCCCGCAGGCGTCCGTCGAGCGCCACTGGGGCGCCGGGCGCCGGCGGCGCCGGGGGCGGCACGGTGGCGGGCTCGGGCTCGGGCGGTGGCGGGGCGGCGCAGGCCTGGAGCAGCAGCAGCAGCGCGGCTGCGCGCGCGATCTTGCCGGAGGTGCTCCCGGGACTGCTGGCGCCCCGGCCGTGGAGTCGGTTTTGCCTCTCGCTGCTTGGCATGCGCGTCTCCTCTGTGTCATGGCCATGACATTGGGGTGCGGGGCTCTTGCCGCCGTTTCATCGGCCCGATTACGCTGAAGCACCAGACTAGCCGCTTCCCTGAGTCAATTCCTAGCGTGAAGGGGTGCAATGGGGCATGAAGGGGCTGCAGCCCCTTTTTGAATTCAACTGGAGCGGTCACATGGCCTATTCTGCGCCTGTCGCTTGCCAACACCACGAAGGAGATTCCCAATGAAGCCGCCGTTAAGCCGTCTCGCCGTTGCTTTCCTGTTGTCGGCGGCGTTGTTTTCCGGTGTGGAGACAGGAGCCCAGGCGCAGAGCGGGACCGAGGTGCCGACGCAACCCCGGGTGATCGGGGGGCCGCTGGCAAACGTCAACGTGGTGCAGATGTCCGTCGCGCCGCTCAGCCAGCAAAGCCTCGCCTGCGGCTTTGACGAAAACCTGATCTTGGAATCCTTCCAGCAGCCTTTGGCGGAGCAGGGCATCACGGTGCAGCGGGCCGCGCACGTCTGGATCCAGTTGCAGGCGACGACCGTGCGTTATGAAGGCGATGTCTGCATCAGCTACATCGAGGCGCGGGCGATTCAGAACACCCGCTACTTCGACCGCAAGACGGAAACCGACCGCAGCGGCCGGGTGCTGCTGTGGAGCGACAGCGGCCTCTTCGTCACCGGCCTCACCAACCACGGTGTCACCACCAACATCGGCTGGCGTGACCTGGCTCGCAGCTTCATGCGCAAATGGACCATCGATCAGTAGGGGGCGACCGCTGGCAGTAAGGGGGCCCCGCTTGCTGCAGCCAGGCTCTTGCATCAAAACGATTATAGGTATACGAACTAAATATGTGCGGCACCCGGCGTCGTCTCCGGGGACCGCCTTAGCACAGATAATGTGATCCAGTGAGCCCCCGCCGCGACCTCCCCGGCGGGGGCGTTCTCCGTTCTGCTTCCGGCGCTCCGGCGCCACAGTCAGGTCGCCGATCCGGCCACCGCCGGGCGGGGGTATTGGTATTATTAACAAAACTTCAGGTATAAGCCCTCTTGTGCCTGGATTCCGAATGTATAGCTCTCAAGGTATTGCGCGATGCAGCGAAGCGACAAAGACAAGCCCGAGGACGCCCCGGCGCAGCACGCGCCGCAGAAGGCCTACCGCAACCTGGATTTCCTGGAGAGCGCCTCGGCGCGCTCGCTGCGCATTCTCTCCGAGTACGTCGAACCCAACGCGCGTTTCAAGCACTACAAGATCGACGACACCATCATCTTCTTCGGCTCGGCGCGCATCCTGCCGCGCGACGAGGCGGAGCGTTGCCTGGAAGAGGCGCGCTCGAAGGGGGAAGACCTGGCCGCGGCGCAGCGGAACCTCGAGATGTCGCGCTATTACGAGGACACCCGCGAGCTGGCGCGCCGCCTCACCGAGTGGTCGAAGAGCCTGCAGCAGGACGACCGCCGCTTCGTGGTCTGCTCCGGCGGCGGGCCCGGCATCATGGAGGCGGCCAACCGCGGCGCCTCGGAGGCGCGTGGCCTCAACATCGGCCTCAACATCTCCCTGCCCATGGAGCAGATCGACAATCCCTACATCAGCCGCGAGCTGAATTTCGAGTTCCACTATTTCTTCATGCGGAAGTTCTGGTTCGCCTATCTGGCCAAGGCCGTGGTGGTGATGCCCGGCGGGTTCGGCACCCTGGACGAGTTCTTCGAGCTGCTGACCCTGGTGCAGACCGGCAAGATCCGCAAACACATGCCGGTGGTTCTCTTCGGCAGCCGCTACTGGTCCGAGGTCATCAACCTGGAGGCCCTGGAGCGTTACGGCACCATCAACGCCGAAGACCTGGAGCTCTTCTTCCGCACCGACTCGGTCGACGAAGCCTTCGATTTCATCACCGACCAGCTCACCTCCTACGCCCTCGACATCCCGGGCCCGCGGCTCTAGCAGCTTCACGCCGGTCGTCACCTTCGGGCTTGTCCCGAGGGTCCAGGGGAAAACGTGTATGGGCTGACCTGGATGCTCGGAACAAGTCCGAGCATGACAGTGTGTGCACCTCACCTAGGAGGCTTTCTTCACTTCCTCGTAGCCGGCGAGCGCGCGGGCGCGGGCGGCTTTGTGATCGACGATGGGGTGCGGGTAAGTCTCGCCCAGGATTATCCCGGCATTCTTCAGCTCTTCCTCCGAGGCTTCCCAGGGCTTGTGGATCACCCCGTCGGGCAATCCTGAAATCTCCGGCAGCCACTCGCGGATGTAGCCGCCTTTGGGGTCGAACTTCTCCCCCTGGGTCACCGGATTGAAGATGCGGAAGTAGGGCGCGGCGTCGGCGCCGCAACCGGCGACCCATTGCCAGCCCGCCGCGTTGTTGGCGAGGTCCGCGTCCACCAGGGTGTCCCAGAACCAGGCCTCGCCGCGCTGCCAGGGGATCAGCAGGTCCTTGATGAGGAAGGAGGCGGCGATCATGCGCACCCGGTTGTGCATCCAGCCGGTCGCCCAGAGCTGGCGCATGCCCGCGTCGACGATGGGATAGCCGGTGCGGCCGCGGCACCAGGCATCGAAGGCGGTGTCGTCCTCGCGCCAGGGAAAGGCCGTGAACTCCTCGCGCCAGGGCTGCTCGGGGAAGTCCGGCCAGTGGAACAGCAGGTTGTGGGAGAAGTCGCGCCAGCCGAGCTGGCGCAGGAAGGCCATGGCGGCGCCCTCCTGTACCTCGCCGGCGTCGATAGCCTGCTGCGTCGCCCCCCAGATCTGGCGCGGAGATATCTCGCCCCAGTGCAGGTGCGGGGAGAGGCGGGAGGTGCCCGG
>JBNKHC010000092.1:0-5939 GCA_050290145.1 Kiloniellaceae bacterium
CACCACCAGGTCGTCCCGGTGGACCAGCTCTTCCCGGCCACGGTAGCCGAGAATGGCTTCGATTTCACGGCTCTTGTGGCCCATGATCCGGCGCGCATCGGCGGCGGAATAGGCCGCCAGGCCGCGCGCCACCTCCTGTCCTTCGGGGTCGCAGACCAGCACCGCGTCGCCGCGCTCGAAGCGGCCTTCCACGGCGGTGACCCCGGCGGGCAGGAGCGACTTGCCGCTTTTCAGCGCCTTCAGGGCGCCGGCGTCGACGACCAGCTTGCCGCTGGGCTTCAGGCTGCCCGCGATCCAGCGCTTGCGCGCCGTGCGCGGCTCGACCGAGGCCAGGAACCAGGTGCAGCGCGCGCCCTCGTCGACGGCCTGCAAGGGGTGCAGGCGCCGCCCGTCGGCGATCGCCATGCGGCAGCCGGCGCCGGTGGCGATCCTGCCGGCAACCAGCTTGGTGACCATGCCGCCGGACGAATAGCCGGTCGGCGCGACCCCGGCCATGGCCTCGATCTCCGCGGTGATTTCGGCGACCTCGGGAATGAACTCGGCTTCGGGGTTCTGGCGCGGGTCGGCGCTGTACAGCCCGTCGATGTCGGAGAGCAGCACCAGGCTGTCGCAGCCCAGCATGGCGGCGACGCGGGCGGCCAGGCGGTCGTTGTCTCCGACGCGGATCTCCGTGGTGGCGACGGTGTCGTTCTCGTTGATGACCGGCAGGGTGCCGAGGCGCAGCAGGGTGTTGAGGGTGGAGCGCGCGTTGAGGTGGCGGCGGCGCTCCTCGGTGTCTTCCAGGGTCAGCAGGATCTGCGCCACGGTGATGTCGTGGCGGGCGAGGGATTCCTGGTAGGCGTGAGCCAGGCGGATCTGCCCGGTGGCCGCCGCCGCCTGCTTTTCCTCCAGGCGCAGCGCCTTGTGGGTCAGGCCCAGGTGACGCCGCCCCACGGCGATGGCGCCCGAGGAGACCAGCAGCACCTCGGTGCCGCGTTTCATCAGCGCCGCCACGTCGTCGGTCAGCGCGTCCAGCCATTGCCGGCGGATCTTGCCGTCGTCGTCGACCAGCAGGGCCGAGCCGATCTTCACCACCAGGCGGCGGGCGTCGGCGAGGGCGGGGTGGTGGCCCTGGTCCGCCAGGCTGGTCATGGCCGGAAGCCCTCTTCCGCGGGCTCGTCTTCCGTGCGCTTGTGGCGCTCGGCCTCGATGTGGGTGAGGAGCTTCGCCAGCACGGCGTCGACGCCTTCGCCGGAGACGCCGGAAAGGCACAGCACCTCGGCACCGGAAGCCTTCTGCAGCGCGGCCTGCTTTTCCGCACGTTCCTCTTCGTCCAGGGCGTCGATCTTGTTGAGGCCGATGACCTCGGTCTTGTCGGCCAGGCCGCCGCCGTAGGCCGCCAGCTCCTCGCGGATGGTGCGGTAGGCCGCGACCACGTCCTCCTGGGTGCCGTCGATCAGGTGCAGCAGCACGCCGCAGCGCTCGATGTGGCCCAGGAAGCGGTCGCCCAGGCCGCTGCCCTCGTGGGCGCCCTCGATCAGGCCGGGGATGTCGGCGACGATGAACTCGTTCTCGCCCATCCGCACCACGCCCAGGTTGGGGTGCAGGGTGGTGAAGGGGTAGTCGCCGATCTTGGGCTTGGCCCGCGAGACCACGGAGAGGAAGGTCGACTTGCCGGCGTTGGGCAGGCCCACCAGCCCGGCGTCGGCGATCAGCTTCAGGCGCAGCCAGACCCACATCTCCTCGCCCGGCCAGCCCGGGTCGGCACGGCGCGGCGCCTGGTTGGTGGAGGACTTGAAGCGGGTGTTGCCGAAGCCGCCGTCGCCGCCCTTGAGGAAGACCAGGCGCTGACCTACCTCGGTCAGGTCGGCCAGGACCGTCTCCTTGTCCTCGCTCATCACCTGGGTGCCGACCGGCACCTTGATGACCAGTTCCTTGCCGGCGGCGCCGGTCATGTTCTTGCCCTTGCCGCCCTCGCCGCGCGGCGCCTTGAAGTGCTGGCGGTAGCGGAAGTCGATGAGGGTATTGAGGCTGTCCACCGCCTCGAAGACGATGTCGCCGCCGCGCCCGCCGTCGCCCCCGTTAGGGCCGCCGAACTCCACGTACTTCTCGCGCCGGAAGGAGACGCAGCCGTTGCCGCCGTCGCCGCTCTTCAGGAAGATCTTGGCTTCGTCGAGGAATTTCACGACGCCAACTCCTGTGCTGTCGCTGCCGCCTCTTCGCGCGCCTTGTCCCAGGTCTCGCGGGTCAGCAGGAAGCGGTTGGCGTCGACGAAGTCCTGGCGCGCCTCGCTCCATTGCCGGGCGATGCCGTTGGCGGCGAAGCCGGCCTTCTCCAGCACCCGGCCGGAGGCGGGGTTGTCGGCGAAGTGTCCCGACTGCAGGGCCTCGGCCCCCAGCTTCTCGAAGCCGAAGACCACCAGGGCCCTGGCCGCCTCGGTGGCGAGGCCGCGGCCCCAGTAATCGGGCGCCAGCCAGTAGCCGATCTCCCAGTTGCCCTTCTCCAGGTAGCGCAGGCCGCCGGCGCCGATGGGCTGACCGGCGCCATCCTTCAGGGCCAGGCAGAAGGTGTATTCCCGGCCGCTGTCGCGCTGGCCCTGGTGGCCGGTGATCCATTCCGCCGCCGCCCCCTCCGGGTAGGGGTGGGGAATGCGCGAGGTCATGCGCGCGATCTCCCAGAGGCTGACGTAGCCCTGCACGGCCTCCGCGTCGGCGGCCTCGAAGGACCGCAGGATCACATGCTCGGTTTCCAGTCGGACGGTCATCTCAAACGTACTTTCCTGCCGAGCCTCGGGAGAAGAGGACAAAGAAAAAGGGAGATGGCGACCCATCTCCCTCCTTCGTCTCGGCTGCTAGCAGATGGGCGCCCGGTGGGCCCCACCGGCGTTTTATTCAGCGGCGCTCGGCGACGGCTGCTCCACGGCATCGACGGACACGTAGGTCCGGCCGCCGCGCTTGGTCTCGAAAGTAACCGAGCCTTCGATCTTGGCGAAGATGGTGTGGTCCTTGCCCAAGCCCACGTTGCGGCCCGGATGGAACTTGGTGCCACGCTGGCGCACCAGGATGTTGCCGGGCACCACGATCTCGCCACCGAACTTCTTGACGCCGAGGCGGCGTCCGGCGGAATCGCGTCCGTTGCGGGAACTACCGCCAGCCTTTTTGTGTGCCATGGCTTAGTCGTCCTTCTTCTTGGCCGCGGCCTTCTTGGCGGGAGCCTTCTTGGTCGCGGTCTTCTTGGCGGCGGCCTTCTTCGCAGGCGCCTTCTTGGTCGCGGTCTTCTTCGCCGCCGGCTTCTTGGCGGCGGCCTTCTTCGGCTCGGCCTTGGCTTCGGTCTCGCCGTCCTCGGCCTTCTTCGGCTCCGCGGCCTTCTTCGGCTTGGCCGCCGGCTTCTTGCCGTCGGTCAGGATGTCGGTGATCTTCACCACCGTCAGGTCCTGGCGATGGCCCTTGGTGCGGCGGTAGTTGTGGCGCCGCTTCTTCTTGAAGACCAGCACCTTGTCGCCACGGGTCTGCTCGACAACCTCGCCGGCCACGCAGACACCCTCGACGAAAGGCGCGCCGGCCTTGGTCTCGGCGCCTTCGCCGACCATCAGCACGGATTCGAAGGCCACGACCTCACCGGTCTCGCCATCCAGTTTCTCGACGACGATCACGTCATCCTTAGCGACTTTGTACTGCTTGCCGCCGGTCTTGATCACTGCAAACATTCTGCGGGCTCGCCTAATTCTCGGCTGAATTTCTAGCCTTTGGAGGCCTTCTGGCGCGGGTGCCGCCGCCGGGAAGGCCCAAAATGAAGCGCCGCGGCCCAGGGAGCCACGGTCGATGGGCGCGCACTATAGCTCTCACGCCCGGGCTGTCAACGCGATTCTGGCCTTATTTTGTGCCTCTTTCCGGGTCCTTGGCCACCCGCTTTCCCGGCATCTTCGGCCCGACGGGAAGGAGGCTTCCGGAAATGGTTAACAGGCGATCTCGCTGACCGCCGTCGCCGGGACGACCCGGTCCGGCCCGGCGGCCTCGAAACCCTGGGCGACCAGCCGTCCGCCGGCCGGCTCGGCATAGAGGGCGAGGCGGGTGGTGGGGTTGAGCACCGGCGGCTTCAGCCAGGCGAGGTCGGGGCCGGCCGCTGGGGCCTCGGCGCGCATCACCGCGGCGCGTCGGTCGGAGACGGTGCCGCGGGCGCGCGCCCTCGGCAGTTCGGCGGCGTTCCAGTGGTTGGCCGCCACCTGCGGACCATGGTGCACCACCGCGTGGTCCTCCAGACGCTCGATCACCGCCTGTTCGTCGGGGCCGCAGCCCACCAGCGAGAAGATTGCCGGCAGGGCCAGCGGCGTTTCCGCCAGCATCGCCCGGGCGGCGGCGAAGTCGGGGGCCTCGTCGAAGACCCGGCGCAGCAGGTGCCCCGGCGGCAGGGCGCTGGACTTCCACAGGCCGTAGCGGTCGCAGGCCCAGTCGATCACCTTGCTGGGGCTGCGCCGGCGCAAGGGGGCCTGGTTGAAGGCGGCGGCGAAGCGCCCGGGCGCCAGGCCCTGGATGCTGCCGGAAAAGCCCGGCCAGGTGAGGTTGATCCAGTCCCCCGCCGGGCCGCGCTGGCGGGCCGCCACCAGCTCGGCGCCCAGGCCCTCGAAGGGCCAGTCCAGCACCCGGGTCAGGCGGCTGGCGCGGCCGTCCGGGGTCGGCCCCACGCTGCAGGTGCAGGCCCACTCGTAGCTCATGTTGAGGAAGTGGGCGCCGGGGCGGCCCAGCGCGGCGGCGACCCGCCGGATCTCCTCCAGGTAGGGATTGGCGCTCTTCTCCAGCCAGCGCCGCGACAGCCGGTCGGCCAGGGCGATGCCGGCGCGCGGATAGCGCCGCTCGGCGGCGGCGATCAGCGCGGCCAGGCGCGCCGGCTCCAGGCGCAGCAGGTCGCCCGGCCCGCTTACCGCGTGCAGGGGGATTTCCGGCAGTCCGGCCGGCGCGGCGGTGGGTTCTGGCGACTTCTGCAGCATGATTTTCATTATATGATGCCGGGCGGTTGCCCGCACCAGGGTGGATCAGCACGACGTCAGGCTTCACTTGCCAGGGGCGCGGCGCTTCGCTAGTAAAGGCCCGCCGTTCGCGGCGGGGCCGGTTCCGGTGCCCGCTGCGCCTCGAGTCTGCGGAGAGGTGCCGGAGTGGTCGAACGGGGCGGTCTCGAAAACCGTTGTGCGCGCGAGCGTACCGAGGGTTCGAATCCCTCCCTCTCCGCCATTTTTTCTTCTAAGGTATTGTTTTAAAATATTTCTTGGGCGCTTTGTTATGCTGCCCACATTTTTACCCACTTCCATTCGGCCATCAAAGACGTCCAAACCTCGACTGTGGCCAGAACGCCCAGCATTTTGGTGATGGGTTGCAGTTTTTGTTCAGGAAGATTCGCAAGGCTATTGCTGAGGCTGATTGTATTTTTCGTCGTCGCTTCTTCCAGACGAGCGGACGCTGATTGGGTCATCGGGGGCTGATCACTGAGATGGCAAGTTGTTCATCGGCGCTTTGCATTGCAGTGGAATAGAACTACGCCCGTCGCGCGACTGATCTTACCCCTTTAACCAGATCCAGAGGCTCAGTTAGAGAATTGAGGCGCTGGTTCCTCTGTCAGAAACATGCGGCGGAGCCGCGCCAGCATGTTGGCGCTATTCGACAGGTCGATGCTCGCCGTCTCCAGGATGGCGGCGTGCCCTGTTATCTGGTGCCGGGCGTGAACGTCTTCGCCAGTCCCGAGGCCCGGATGATGCGGGTAAAGTAGTGTCAGGCGCGGTGCGTGATACAGCTGCGAATAAGCCATCATCTGGTAGACATCGGCTTGCGAGACACCTTGCTTGGGATCGTCGATCCGAGACGAGATCCGCTTCCACTTTGTATCGATTACATGTGTCACCACGTTTCCGCGACGTACCAGGATGTCTGGCTTCGACTGGAAGAGGCCGCGACCGCCATCCTCCTCGGACA
>JBNKHC010000093.1:0-6961 GCA_050290145.1 Kiloniellaceae bacterium
GTCCTCGATGACAGCGAGAACGAAGAGCTGGAGATGTATCACCTGAACCAGGAAGCCGAGGCCGCCGTCGCCAAGGCCAAGGCGGAAGCCGAGGCCCGCGAACGCCACCAGGCCAAGCGCGCCGCCAGCGCGGCGGAGTAGCCGCCAGGCCCCCTCAGTCTCCCAGCATGGCCGCAAGCTTCATGGCGACGCCGGTGGAGCCGCTGATCTTCAGCTTGCCGGTCATATAGGCCAGCGTCGGGTCCAGGGTGCCCTGCAGCAGCTTGCCCATGTCGTCCAGGGAGAGCTGCAGCACGGTATCCGCCTCGGCGCCGTTCTCGGGCACGCCGATTTCCGGCGGCGTCACCGTGCCGTCCCACAGCAGCTGGCCGTCGTCGCCGAGATCGAACTTCACGCGATAACCCAGCGGCGGATTCATCGCTGCCTGGGTCTTCAATTGGTCGGTGAGGGAGTCGAGGGACATGGTGCGGCTCCTCCGGGGGGTGCCCGGCCATTCGCCCCTACGTGGATGCCGGCCGGATCAGTTGCAGCGCCCGCCGCTCAGGCGGCGAGACGGCTCTCGGCCGCGGCAATCCAACCGCCGCCCAAAACCCGGGTGCCTTCATAGCACACCGCGGCCTGACCCGGCGAGATGCCGAATTGGGCCGCGTCCAACACCACCTCCGCGGCGGAAGCCCCGAGGTCCGCGCGCGGGTAAAGCGTCGCCTGCGCCGGTTCGCTCACCGAGCGCAGCTTCACCGCGCAGCGCCGGCCCGTCTCTGCCAGGGGCTCCGCGCCCAGCCAGTTCAGGTCGCGCAGGATGACCCGGTCGCGCGCCAGGGCGGCCTTGGGGCCGACAACGACACGGCGCGTCTCCGGCTCCAGGCGCACGACGAAAAGCGGTTCGCGCTCGCCGCCCACGCCAAGGCCGCGGCGCTGGCCGATGGTGTAGTGGATGATGCCCTCGTGGCGGCCCATGACGCGACCGTCGACGTGCACGATGTCGCCGGGATCGGCGGCGCCGGGGCGCAGCTTCTGCACCACTTCGGCGTAGGAGCCCTGGGGCACGAAGCAGATGTCCTGGCTGTCCGGCTTGTCGGCGACAACCAGGCCGAAACGCTCGGCCTCTTCGCGCACCCTGTCCTTGGCCATGCCGCCCAGCGGAAAGCGCAGGAAATCGAGCTGCGCGCGCGTGGTGGCGAAGAGGAAGTAGCTCTGGTCACGCTTCGGATCGACGGCGCGGTGCAGCTCCACACCCTCGGGGCCCAGCTGGCGCTGGACATAGTGGCCGGTCGCCAGGCAGTCGGCGCCCAGGTCGCGGGCCGTGGCCAGCAGGTCGCGGAACTTGACCGTCTGGTTGCAGTTCACGCAGGGGATCGGCGTCTCGCCGCGCAGATAGCTGTCCGCGAAGTCGTCGATGACGGACTCGCGGAAGCGGCTCTCGTAGTCCAGCACGTAGTGCGGGATGCCCAGGCGCTCGGCCACCTGGCGCGCGTCGTAGATGTCCTGGCCGGCACAGCAGGCGCCCTTCTTGGCCAGCGCCATGCCATGGTCGTAGAGCTGCAGGGTGATGCCCACCACGTCGAAGCCCTGGGCGTGCAGCAGCGCTGCGGTGACCGAGGAGTCCACCCCGCCCGACATGGCTACCACCACGCGGGTCTGCCCCGCCGGCTTATCGATCCCCAGTGCGTTCATAGGGCCGGAATATAGGGCCGGCCATCCCCGACGCAAGTCCGGGAGGCGCTCTCCTAGGCCGCGCCGAGGATTTCCCGCAGGCGGTCCAAGGGCTGCGGGCGGCGGCTCAGGTCGAAGGCCACGGTGAAATGCCCCTGGTGCCGTAGGAACAAATTCGCAGGCGGCACGCCCCAGCGCCGCGCCAGGGCCAGGCCGCCGGCGAAGGGCGTCAGGTCGTCGGCCTCGCCCAGGGCCATGACGATCTTCTCCGGCGCCATGGCCGGGGCGCCGCGCGGCTCCATCAGCGGCAGGTAGCGGTCGATGTCGGCGACGCTCCAGCCCTTGGCCTGCAGGCGGGCCGGCAGGCCGATGGCCGCGGCCAGGCTGCCCTGGAAGGCGACGTCGTGCAGGCTCTCGCTGCAGGCCACCAGGATCAGGGCGTCGGGGCGCAATTCGGCCGGCCAGTCCTTGGCCGCCACCGCCGTCAACTGGCTGGTGAGCGCCCCCAGGCTGACCCCGCCGAGCGCCACAGGGGCGCCGCCCTGCCCGCCGTTCTGGCGGCGCGCCCAGTCGACATAGACCGGCACCTCGGCGCCCCAGGCGGCGAAGAGCTGCAGGAAGCCCAGGGGTCCATGCGCCATGGCCGGCTCGCCGCCGAAGGTGCCGGGCCGCCGCCGGCGGCCGTGCCAGGGGCCCTCCGGGCGGATCACCCGCAGGCCCTTCAACGCCAGGGTCGGCACGATGTCGATGCTGTCCATGACCTCGCTCCAATGCTCGCTCTCCATGCAGATGCCGTGCAGGGAGATGAGCGTCGGCGGGTTCTCGACGCCCTCCGGCTCGAAGACCTGGGCCCAGGCGGTGTCGCCGAGCAGCCCCGGGGCCGGAAAGCGAATCCAGCACTGCCGCCCGAAGGGCCCGGGCACCCAGTGCGACTGCTCGACCGGGGGCAGGCCGTCAGTTCTGATGCAGGTGCCGCCGTCGCCTTGCAGCGCCTCGGGGGCCGGCATTTCCTCCGGGTGCGGCAGCTCCCACTTCAACAGCGGCACCCGTTTGCGCAGGCAGAGGAAATAGCGCCGCGCCGCCATGAGGTCGTGGGCGGCCTTGCGGCGGGCACGCTCGGCCGCCACCAGGGCGGCGGCAGGCGGCGCCGCGGGCGCGAAGAAGAGATCGCGCCAATGGGCATCAGCCCCGGCGTGGACCCGCTTCAGCTCCCAGGTCTTCGCCAGCGCGCGCCGCAGACGCCAGCCGCAGAAGCCGCCGGGAAAGGCTTCCAGGTCCAGGGCGGCGGCGAAGGCCGCTTCGTCGGTGCCGCTTTCCAGGGCCGCCGCCCAGGCGCGCGACAGCGGAAAGTACCAGTTGGGCACCAGCTTCACCGCCAGGCGGTCGTACCAGGGCCGCATCATGAGGGCGCCCAGGGCGTCCCACTTCATGGGGGACGGCAGCGGGCCCGGCAGGCGGGCGGTTTCAGGGACAACGAGGGAATCGTTCGGCGTCATGGCGGGCGAGCATAGCCCCTGGCCGCGCTTCGCGCAGGACTTTTGCGTGCGGCCCCTTGCCGCCCCTTTTTGCATTCCCGGGTTCCTCGGAGGGGGACTCACGGGGAGTTGAGTCCCGCGGAGCCGCGGGGCCGCTAGACTGGCCACACTTCTTTACCGTTGGAACACAGTTGACGGAGACAGCCGATGATCCCCCGCCGCACGCTCTTCCCCCTGCTGAGCCTCCTGCTGCTGCTCACGGTCCCCGCCGTCCCCGCGCAGGCAGACCTCATGGCGCAGCCCGGCTGGAAAGTGATGAAGACGCAGCACAGCTACGCCGACCTGGTGGCGCGCCTGGAAAAGGCTATCGCCGACAATAAGATGGGCCTGGTGGCCCGGGCCAGCGCCACGGTGGGTGCCAAGAAGATGCTGAAGAAGGACATCCCCGGCAACACGGTGATCGGCGTCTACCGCCCGGACTTCGCCGTGCGCATGCTGGAAGCCAGCGTCGCCGCCGGCATCGAGGCGCCGATCCGCTTCTACGTGACGGAGAACCCCGACGGCACCGCCGACCTCAGCTACAAGACGCCGAGCCACGTCTTCGCGCCCTACGCGGACGGCGGCCAGGCGCTGAAGGACATGGCGGCGGAACTGGACGTGATCTTCGCCAAGATCGCCGCGGATGCGGTGGGCGGCTAGCCGCAGGGCAATCAGCCCTTCGCCGCGCCGGCCTGCCGCCGTTGACCGAAACTGAAGAAATGGTTGTCGGCCTGCATGCCGAGATAAATCTCGCAGGTGGTGCAGGGGATGTCGCCGCGCGGCGGCTTCTCGCCCAGCAGCATCTCGCGGGCGTAGGCCATCCTCTCGCTGTTGACCGCCTGCTCCAGGCCGTCAGTGAAGGCGTTGGCGCCGAAGTCACCCCAGAAGTTCCGGCAGCAGCCCAGGACCTTGCCATCCCAATTGATCTGCGGCAGTGCCCAAAGCTGCTGGCAGATGCCCTGCATGTAGCTGCGGCCGTACTTTTCCTTGAACTCCTTGCGCGAGGCCACGCCGAGGCCTGAAAGCTTCGCGACGGCCGCCTTGTCCTTCACGGCGGAGAAGTCGTCGTTCCAGCTCAGCTTCGCGCGGAAGCGCATACCGAGGTCTTCGGCCAGCCGCCGCGCCTGCTCGATCTCGTGCTCATTGTGGCCGAAGACGATGAACTGCCACTCGAGATGCGGCAGTTCCGAACCGTACTGGCGTTTGAAGCCGTTGATCCTCTCGATGTTGGCCAGGACCTTCTCCAGCGACCCGCGCACGCGATATTTGCTGTAGGTCTCCTGGCTGGCGCCGTCGATCGAGCAGGCCAGGCTCTGGAAGCCGTACCTGACCAGCCCTTCCAGCACCTCGTCGCGCACGCTGTTGAGGTTGACACCGTTGTCGGCTCTCAGGCGCAGGCCGTGCTCCTGGGCCAGAGCCATGATCTGCAGCATGTCGGGGTTGAGGAAGATCTCGCCGTAGTTGGAGAGCTCGATCTCCGTCAGCGCCGGGTTCTTTTCAAGCAGCCGGCGGAAGTCTTCAGCCTTCAGAAAGCCTTTGCCCACCACCGCATCGATCGCCTTGGTGGTCGTGGGGCAGGAGGGGCAACGCAGCTGGCAGTGCGACGAGGCTTCCAGGCGGATCTTGCTTGGTCTAATCCATTGGTTCATTACAGCTTCCCACGCGCCTCCGGCAGCCTTGCAGTCTAGCAGCAACAGGGCCCTGGCGCCGGGAGAATTCCGGCATGGTTAAGGCGGCGCCCGCCGAAACCCCGGGCGTTTGGAGACAGGTTGGAGATCTATGCTTAATCCCACTGCAGCCGTGACTCGCCATGACTGAGCTCGGCGCCTACGGCGGCCTGTTCCTGATCGCCTTTCTGGCCGCGACCATCTTTCCGGCGCAGTCGGAAGTGGGCCTCGCCGGGCTTTTGCTTTCGGGTGATTACTCGACGGTGCTGCTGATCGCGGTGGCGAGCCTGGGCAACACGCTGGGCGCCGTGGTCAACTGGGCGCTGGGACGCGGCATCGACCGCTTCAGCGATCGCCGCTGGTTCCCGGTGAAACCGGCGCAGCTGGAACGCGCCTCACGGTGGTATCATCGCTATGGAAGATGGAGCCTGCTGCTCAGCTGGGCGCCATTCATCGGCGACCCGCTGACCGTGGCCGCCGGCGTGCTGCGGGAGCCTTTCGGCCCCTTCCTGCTGCTGGTCGCCCTCGCCAAGACCGGGCGCTACCTCGTGGTCGCGGCTCTGGCGCTGAGCTGAGGGGAGCGCCGGGCCTCAGCCCAGCATGTTGTTCACTTCCTTGGGCAGGGCGACGATCAGGCCGTCCAGATCCTCGGTCATGACGATCTGGCAGCCCAGACGCGAGGTCGGCTTGAGGCCGAAAGCGAGGTCGAGCATGTCCTCCTCGTCCTCGGAGGGCTCGCCCAGCTTGTCGTACCAGGCTTCGTCGACGATGACGTGACAGGTGGCGCAGGCCAGCGAGCCCTCGCAGGCCCCCTCGATATCCACGTCGTAGCGGTGGGCGATCTCCATCACCGAGAGACCGACGGGGGCATCCACCTCCTTGCGGTTCCCGTCCTTCTCGATGAACGTCAACTTCGGCATAAAGTTCTGCTCCTAACTCGTCGTCTACTCGGCCCCAGCTATTCCGCAGCCGCGCTGCCCTCTTCGCGCAGCCGCTTGACCACCGCCACCAGTTCCTCCACCGCCTGGTCGATCTCCGCCGCGCTGTTGAAGCGGCCGATGCCGATGCGGATCGAGCCCCGCGCCCGCGCCTCCGGCAGCCCCAGGGCCTGCAGCACGTAGGACGGCTCCACCGCCGTCGAGGTGCAGGCCGAGCCGGAGGAGACCGCCAGGCCCGTCAGCGCCTTGATCAGGGCCTCGGCGTCCACCCCCTCGAAGGCGAGGTTGAGATTGCCGGGGATCCGCCGGGTGGCGTGGCCGTTCAGCGCGACCCCGGGAAGGCGGCCTGTAATGCCCTCCATGAGGCGGGTCTTCAAGGCCGAAATGCGCGCTTCCTCCTCAGCCATCTCCTGGGCGGCGATCTCGGCGGCCTGGCCGAGGCCGACGCAAAGCGGCGTCGGCAGGGTGCCGGAACGCAGGCCCCGCTCCTGCCCGCCGCCGTCGATCATGGGCTCCAGGCGGACCCGGGGCCGGCGCCGCACGTAGAGCGCGCCGATGCCCTTGGGGCCGTAGAACTTGTGGCCGGAGACGCTCAGCAGGTCGATGCCCAGCGCCGCCACGTCCAGGGGGATCTTGCCGACCGCCTGGGCGCCGTCGCAGTGGAAATAGGCGCCCTTGTCGTGGCAGATCTCGGCAATCTCGACCAGCGGCTGGATGACGCCGATCTCGTTATTCACCGCCATGACGGAGACCACGGAAGTCTCCTCGGTCACCGCCTCGGCCAGCCGGTCCAGGTCGACCAGGCCGTCGGGGCGCACCGGCAGGAAGTCGACCCGATGGCCCTCCCGCTCCAGGTGACGCACGCTCTCGATCACGCACTTGTGCTCGGTCGGCAGGGTGACGACATGGGGGCGCTTGTCGCGGTGGAAGTGCGCGGCGCCCTTGATGGCCAGGTTGTTGGACTCCGTCGCCCCGGAGGTGAAGATGACCTCGCGCGGGGTGGCGCCGATCAGGGCGGCGAGCTGGCCCCGCGCCTTCTCGACCGCCTCCTCCGCGTCCCAGCCGAAGGCGTGGTGCGTCGAGTGGGGATTGCCGAAGCGCTCGGTGAAGAAGGGCAGCATGGCCTCGACCACCCGCGGATCGGTCGGCGTGGTCGCCTGGTTGTCCAGGTAGATGCCCGGCGGCCGCC
>JBNKHC010000094.1:0-63688 GCA_050290145.1 Kiloniellaceae bacterium
TCATGGAGCCGCGCGCGCCGACGCCGGAGCGCCGCCTGGAGGCGCTGCGCACCCTCAACGCCGCCGGCGTGCCGGCCGGCGTGCTGACGGCGCCGATGATCCCGGCCATCAACGACATGGAGCTGGAGGCCCTGCTGGACGCCGCGGTGCGCGCCGGGGCCCGGCACGGCGGCTACGTGCTGCTGCGCCTGCCGCTGGAGATCAAGGAGCTCTTCGCCGAGTGGCTGGAGGCGCATTTTCCCGAGCGCAAGGCTAAGGTGCTGAACCTGGTGCGCGACACCCGCGAGGGCGGGCTCTACCAGTCGGAATTCGGCCTGCGCCAGCGCGGCAGCGGCGTCTATGCCGACCTGCTGGCCAGGCGCTTCAAGCAGGCCGAGCGCCGCCTCGGCCTCAACCGCGGCAGGGCGCGCCTGGATACCTCCCAGTTCGAACCCCCGAAAATCGACGATCGCCAGCTCTCGCTGCTGTAGTCCGCCCTGTCATGCGGGCGCAGCCACGAAGAGCCGGCGGCGCAGCAGTCCGTCACCGAGAGCCGCGAGCTTTCCCTGCCAGTCCGTCAGCCGCCGGTCGAACTCCTCCTGGCCGATGAGTGCCGTCAGGGCCTCCTTCTGCGCCGAATCGGCGTCGAGCTGCCGGCGGCAGGCGCCCACGTAGTCCGAGGTGATGTCCTCCGAAGCGACCACCGTCCAGCCAGCCTGCGCCAGCAGGGCCGGATAGTCGCTCGCCGTTTCGATGAACTCCGGGCCGCTCGCCACGGCCAGGCGGTAGCGCGCCGGCGGGAGGTCCGGCGCGACGGAAATCACGGTGAAAACCATGCGCCCGCCGTCGCGGAGCGCGCGCCGGCAGGCGGCAAGCACCTCGCCCTTCTGCCTGAGGCAACACAGCAGGTCGCTGTGGCTGATGGCGTCGAAGGCGCCCTCGGGGAACGGCAATGCCGCGGCATCGGCAACCATCGCCCGCGCACGGTCCGCAAGGCCGTCCGCCTGCGCCCTGTCGCGGGCGACCTTCAGTCCGTTGACGGGCAGGTCAACCAGGGTGACATCGCAGCCGGTCGTCGCCGCCAGGTAGAGACCCGGCCAGCCCGAACCCGCCCCGAGGTCGAGCAGCCGCGCCCCTGGCCGCAAGGCGAGCAGCGCGGCCATGCGATCAGCCTCGCCGCGTGTGGTCCAGCTGGAGCCGCCGTAATCGCAGCCGCAGACCCGCCGCTCGATGGCCAGCATGACCGGCGCGCAGGCCCAAAGGTAGCGCTCTTCCAGGCGTTCGCGCTGCGCCCGCTCCTCGACACTCAATGACATTTGCCGCGGCATGAGGGAGCTAGTCCCGGCCGCCTTCGACGACGCAGCGCTGGGCGCGCCACCGCAACATGCCGCCGGCCAGATTGGCGACCTGCGCGAAACCCGCGCGCCGCAGGATCGTCGTGGCCTGGGCGGAGCGCCCCCCGGCCCGGCAGACGGCGATGACGGGCCTGTTTGGGCTCAACTCCGACGTCCGCTCGGCGAGGGAGCCCAGGGGGATCAGCTTGGCGCCGGGAATGCGGCCCAGCGGGCCGTCGAACTCGTCGGCTTCACGGACGTCGAGAATCTGCGCGGCATTCAGATGCTCTTCCAGCCACTGCGGCTGGACCTCCCAGATCCCGGCAAAGGTATAGGTCAGCGGCGCCCACGTCGGCTCGTCTTCCGGCAGGTCGTCGTCCTGCGGCCTGCCGCAGACGAGATTGGCCGGAACGGCGACGTCCATTTTCTTCGGGTGGTCGAGTCCCAGGTTCGCCATGTAGCCGGCAAAGTCGCTCTGGCTGAGCTGGCCGCCGAGGCGCGGGTTGAACGCCTTCTCCTCGCCGACGCTGGTCACGGTGAGGCCGCGGTAGTCATGGCCGGGGTAGAGCAGGCAGTCATCGGGCAGGGTAAAGAGCTGGGTATGCACCGAGGTGTAGAGCTGATTGGGATCGCCGCCCTGGAAATCCGTACGCCCGCAGCCGCGGATCAGCAGGCAGTCGCCGGTGAAGGCCATGCCTTCGTTGTCGAGCACGTAGGTCAGGCACCCCGCGGTGTGGCCGGGCGTCGCCCGCACCGAGAGGTCACGCGCGCCGAAGGTGATCCTGTCGCCATGACGCAGCAGCCGGTCCGCACCTTCAGCGCCGCTGTCGCCCGACAGAGCGATCTTGCTGGCGTAGCGGTGACGGAACATCCAGGCGCCGGTCACGTGATCGGCATGGACGTGCGTCTCCAGCGTATAAACCAATTTTAAGTTAAGCTCATCCAGCAAGGCCGCATCGCGCCGTACCTGTTCGTAGACGGGGTCGATCAGCACGGCTTCACGCGTCGTGCTGTCGGCCAGCAGATAGGAATAGGTCGAAGACTGGGGATCGAAGAGCTGGCGAAAGAGCATGGGCCTGGCTTCCACAAGTAAGCGCGCCGACTAAGGGTCATGGTGAGCGGATAAGACCGCGCGGGCAACAGCATTTGCCTTCCCGGGAACTACGGGCCCAGAAACCAAGGGCCCGGAATTCACAGGCGCAGAAACCACGGGCCCAGCAACCGCGCGGATCCGGTCCTCCACCTCCCGTCTCCCGCTCGATCGCGCCCGGCCGGAAACGGACGAGAAGAGAAACCGCGCGCCACCACCCCCGCGTTAATCACTCAACTGCTTCTTTGTGCTAGGATTCAATGCATGGAAGGGCACACAAGCAGCATTACCGAACTGGCCATCGTCGTTGTCGGCGCGCTCGGCTGCGGGCTGGTGATGCGCTACTTCCGCCAGCCCATCCTGCTGGGTTACATCCTGGCCGGCGCCGTGCTGGGGCCCTCCGGCTTCGGCTTCGTGCAGAGCCGCGAGCAGGTGCAGCTGCTGGCCGAGCTGGGCGTGCTCATGCTGCTGTTCTTCATCGGCATGGAGCTGAACCTGCGCGACTTCCGCGCCGTGTGGAAAGTGGCGGTGCTGACCACCGCCTTCCAGATCGCCGTCGCCTTCCTCGGCATGTACCTCCTGGGCCTGCTGCTCGACTGGCCGCTGGCGCTGACCGTGGTGGTCGGCTTCGTGGTGGCGCTGTCGTCCACCGCGGTGGCCATCAAGATGCTGGATGAGATCGGCGAGAAGCGCACCCGCGTCGGCTACGTCACCATCGGCATCCTCATCGCCCAGGACCTGGCGGTGATCCCCATGATCCTCATCATCGGCGCCTTCCGCGGCGACGGCGGCATCGGCACCCTGGCCATCGTCAAGATCCTGCTGTCCATCGCCTTCCTGGCCCTGATGATCACCTACCTGGGCAAGCGCAAGCGGGTGCGCCTGCCCTTTGCCCGCGAGATCGGGCGCAACCGGGAACTGCTGCCGCTGGCCGGCCTCGGCTTCTGCTTCGGCGCCGCCGCGGTCTCCGGCCTGCTCGGCCTCTCCGCCTCCTACGGCGCCTTCCTGGCCGGCCTGGTGATCGGCAACTCGACCAGCCGGCGCGCCATGATCCACTACACCGAGCCCATCCAGACGGTGCTGCTGATGGTCTTCTTCCTGGCCATCGGCCTGCTGATCGACATCCAGTACATCTGGGATAACCTCGGCACCGTGCTGATGCTGGTGTTCTTCGTCGCGGTGCTGAAGACCGCGCTCAACATCGGCCTGATCCGCGCCATGGGCGAGACCTGGCCGCGCGCCTTCCTCTCCTCGGTGCTGCTGGCCCAGCTCGGCGAGTTCTCCTTCATCCTCGCCGCGCAAGGCCTGACCGTGGCCGCCATCGACTGGGAGAGCCACCGCCTGCTGGTCGCGGTCACGGTGATTTCCCTGCTGGTCAGTCCGGTGTGGCTGGAGGCGGCGCGCCGCCTGCATCGCATCGCGCTGCTGGGCATCACCTCGGGCCGCGAGACCCTGCGCCTCACCCTGGGGCCGGAGGCCCTGGCCCTGGGACGCTCGCGGGGGCTGGTCAGCGCCTGGCTGGCGCGCTACAGGAAACCGCGAAAAGACGGCGCCGCCACCGGCGACGCCTCGGCCGAGTAGGCAGGCAGCAACCAATCGCCGGAGGGGGAAGCAGGTGCCGGACTTCGCGCTGGAACGCGAGCTGGGTCACGACCGCGGGCGCATCGTCATCGGCCTCGACGAGGCCGGGCGCGGCCCCTGGGCCGGGCCGGTGGTGGCCGCCGCCGCCTGGCTCGACCCGGCAGGCCTGGACCCGGCGCTGAGCGAAGGCCTCGACGATTCCAAGAAGCTCTCGGCCAGGCGGCGCAACGACCTCTTCGACATCCTCAGCGATCCGGCCGGCGCCGGCGCCCGGGTGGCGGTCGGCGAGGCCAGCGTCGAGGAGATCGACGATCTCAACATCCTGCAGGCCTCGCTGCTCGCCATGCAGCGCGCCGCAGCGGCGCTGGCCGCAGCCCTGAACTCTGCGCCCCAGGCGGCGCTCGTCGACGGCAACAAGCTGCCGCAACTGGCCATCGAGGCGCGCGCCGTGGTCAAGGGCGACAGCCTGTCGCTCTCCATCGCCGCCGCCTCGGTGGTGGCCAAGGTGACGCGCGACCGCGCCATGGCGGCGCTGGCCCGCGACTACCCCGGCTACGGCTGGGAACGCAACCAGGGCTACGGCACCGCCGAGCACCGCGCGGGCATCGCCCGGCTGGGCGTCACGCCCCTGCATCGGCGCTCTTTCCGGCCGATCCGCGACGCCCTCACAAGCAAATCTTAACTTAGCTCCGTAACATCTTGAGTCAGCTAGACTCTTGACGTGCGACTCGGCTTGACTCAGGATAGCCGGCTTGCGCGCCGAATCGGGGTCGGCGCGGGGAAGACTGGCGCTCAAGAGGGGGAAGACCTGTGCAGAAGGATGTCGTCAAGCAGGGCGACTGCATCGCTTTGATGGAGGCCATGCCGGAGGCCTCGGTCGACATGGTCTTCGCGGACCCGCCCTACAATCTGCAGCTCGAGGGCGAGCTGCACCGGCCGAACAACACCAAGGTCGACGCCGTCGACGACGCCTGGGACCAGTTCGACAGCTTCGCCGCCTACGACGACTTCACCCGCCGCTGGCTGCGCGCCGCGCGCCGCGTGCTGAAGGACAACGGCTCCCTCTGGGTGATCGGCAGCTACCACAACATCTTCCGCGTCGGCACCGCCCTGCAGGATCTGGAGTACTGGATCCTGAACGACGTGGTGTGGCGCAAGACCAATCCCATGCCGAACTTCCGCGGCCGGCGCTTCACCAACGCGCACGAGACCATGATCTGGGCGGCCAAGGACAAGGACGCGCGCTACACCTTCAACTACGACGCCATGAAGCGGCTGAACGACGACCTGCAGATGCGCAGCGACTGGCTGATCCCCATCTGCAGCGGCGGCGAGCGGCTGAAGAACGACAAGGGCGAGAAGGCGCATCCGACGCAGAAGCCGGAGGCCCTGCTCCACCGTGTCATCATGGCGGCGACCAAGCCGGGCGACGTGGTGCTCGATCCCTTCTTCGGCTCCGGCACCACCGGCGCCGTGGCCAAGAAGCTGGGCCGCCACTTCGTCGGTCTGGAGCGCGACCCCGACTATATCGCCGTGGCCAAGAGGCGCATCGCCGAGGTGCAGCCGGTCAGCGACCTGGAGATGGTCGAGACCCCGGCCAAGCGCGCCGAGCCGCGCATCCCCTTCGGCTGGCTGATCGAACACGGCCTGCTGGAGCCGGGCACCGTGCTGCACGGCCCCGACAAGCGCTACCGCGCCAAGGTGCGCGCCGACGGCACCCTCATCACCGCCGACTTCAAGGGCTCCATCCACCAGGTCGGCGCCCACCTGCAGGGCGCGCCTTCCTGCAACGGCTGGTCCTTCTGGCACATCGACGTCGAGGGCAAGCCGGTCTCCATCGACGTGCTGCGCCAGAAGCTGCGCGCCAACCTGCCCAAGACGATGAACTGAGGCGGCCGCTTCATCCTGCGAGACGGGCTTTCAGCCCTCCTCAGGATGAGGTTTCAGTCTCGCCCTCATGGTGTGGAGCCCGCGTCATCGGGCCTCTCGAACCATGCTGCGGCCGTCACCTACAGCGCGTCGCTGCCGCTTTCGCCGGTGCGGATGCGGCGCGCGTCGCCGAGATCCCAGACGAAGATCTTGCCGTCGCCGATCTTGCCGCTGCGCGCGGCCTCGGTGACCGCCTCGACCACGGCCTCTGCCTGGTCGTCGCCCACCGCGATCTCGATCTTGATCTTGGGCACGTAGTTGATCTCGTACTCGGCGCCGCGATAGACCTCGGTGTGGCCCTTCTGGCGGCCGTAGCCGTAGACGTCGCTGGCCGTCATGCCGTGCACGCCGATGGCGCCCAGGGCTTCGCGCACCTTGTCCAGGCGGTGCGGCTGAATGATCGCCGTGATGTATTTCATATGCGTTTCCTCCCTCGCCCCGCTTGGCGGGCCGAAAATGAAAGTTTGTCTTTCTTAGGGGTTGTAGGCCGTCTCGCCATGGGCGGTGAAGTCCAGGCCCTCGATCTCCTGCTCCTTGCTGACGCGCAGGCCGATGGTCATGGCGATGACCTTGACCATGACGAAGGTGGCGACGGCGCTCCACACGATGGTGGCGGCGACGCCGGCGAGCTGCACCAGGAACTGGCTGACTGCGCCGCCGTCGACATTGACGCCGGTGCCGCCGGGCAGCAGCGCCAGGAAGGCGACCAGCAGGGTACCGGTGGCGCCGCCGACGCCGTGCACCGCCAGCACGTCGAGGGAGTCGTCGATCTTGAAACGGTGCTTCACCAGATCGACGGCGACGTAGCAGATCACGCCGCCGGCCAGCCCCAGCAGCAGGCCGCCCAGCGGGCCGACGAAGCCGGAGGCCGGGGTGATGGTCGCCAGGCCGGCGATGGTGCCGGTGACGAAGCCGACCAGGCTGGGCTTGCCGAACTTCACCGTTTCGATGACCAGCCAGACCAGCGAGGCGACGGCGGCGGAGAGGTGGGTCACCAGCATGGCCATGCCGGCGTCCGTGCCCGCCCCCAGGGCCGAGCCGGCGTTGAACCCGAACCAGCCGACCCACAGCAGGGAGGCGCCGACCATGACCATCCAGGGCGCGTGCGGCGGGCGGATGTGGCGCGGAAAACCGTCGCGCGCGCCCAGCATGGCGGCGATGACCAGGGCCGAGACGCCGGCCGTCACGTGCACCACGATGCCGCCGGCATAGTCCATGACGCCCATCGCGGCCAGCCAGCCGCCGCCCCAGACCCAGTGGGTCACAGGCACGTAGACCAGCAGCAGCCACAGCAGCGAGAAGGCCATGACGGCACCGAAGCGGATGCGCTCCACGAAGGCGCCGACGATCAGCGCCGGCGTGATGATCGCGAAGGTCATCTGGAACATGATGAAGACGGTCTCCGGCAGGCCGGTGCCCTCGACCGCGCTGTCGCGCGCGACGCCTGCCAGCAGGATCTTCGAAAGCCCGCCGATCAGGGCGTTGCCCGCCTCGAAGGCCAGGGAATAGCCGCAGACCACCCAGAAGACGGAGGCCAGCGCGGCGATGGTGATGCAGTGCATCAGCACCGACAGCACGTTCTTGGACTGCACCAGGCCGGCGTAGAACAGCGCCAGACCCGGCAGGGTCATCAGCAGGACCAGGGCCGTGGACGTGAGAATCCAGGCGGTATTGCCGCTGTCGATCATGGATTTTCCCCCCAGAATGCCGGCTGGCGGAGCCGCTGCCGGCACAGTTGTGCGATTCGTTGTTATGCGAATGAGGCATAGCCGAGGGCCGGCCCGAGTGCAACTGGAGCGGCCTCCCCCGCCGGCGCCTCCGCAGCGGGCAAAGCCCGCTCTTCAGAATAAACCTGAGATAGAAGAGCCAAAGTGCCGGGAAAGTCTTTGGTAAGGATACGGCGGTTACGATTACGGACCTAATCGAACCAACTACAACAACTGGTCGAAAGAAGAATGCCGAGCGCCCCGCCGAGACCGGAGAACGAGGAAGCGCGCCTGGAAAGGCTGCGGCAGTACCAGATTCTCGATACCCAGCCGAGCGAGACCTTCGACCGGATTTCCCGCCTCGCCAGCCGGCTGCTGAATGCGCCGATCGCCCTGGTCACCTTCATCGACGCCGAGCGCCAGTGGTTCAAGTCGACCATCGGCATGGATGCGGTGGAATCGCCCCGCGACTTCGCCTTCTGCGCCCATACGATCTGTAGCCCGGAGCTGCTGCTGGTCCCCGACGCCCTGGAAGATCCGCGCTTCGTCGACAACCCCTATGTCACCGAAGCCCCTTTCGTGCGGTTCTACGCGGGCGTACCGCTGCGCTCCCCCGACGGATTCAACGTCGGCACCATCTGCGTCGTCGACTGCGCGCCGCGGGAATTCACCCCGGAAGACCACCTGCTGCTGAACGACCTGGCGAAGATCGTCATGGACGAGGTGGAACTGCACGCCCTTGCGTGGCGCGAACAGGAAGCCCGAAGCCGCCTCGTCGATGCCATCGAGGCGGCGCCGGATGGCTTCGTCTACTACGACAAGGACGACCGCCTGACGCTGTGCAACACGCGCTACCGTGAGCTGTTCCCCGAATGCGCCGACCTTATCCAGCCGGGTAAGACCTTCGAGGAGATCGTGCGCCAGAGCGTCGCCCGCGAACTCTTTCCCGCTGCCAAAGGCCGGGAGAAGGAATGGGTCCAGCATATCGTGCGGCTGCATCGCAATCCCGGGGCACCTTTCGAGCAGGAGTTCGCGAACGGACGCTGGGTGCGCGTCGAGGAACGCCGCACCCACGACGGCGGCATCGTCGGCTTCCGCACCGACATCACCGAACTGAAGCAGCGCGAATTCGCCCTGGCGAAGATGGCGCAACGCGAACAGGACGCGCGCAACCGGCTCTGCGACGCCATCGAGGCAGTGCCCGACGGCTTCGTCCATTACGACACCGAGGACCGCCTGGACGTCTGCAACGAGCGTTATCGAGAGTTCTATCCCGAAAGCGCCGACCTGCTGGTGCCGGGCACGACCTTCGAGCACATCATCCGCGAGGGCGTGGCCCGCGGTCAGTACCTCGAGGCGATCGGCAAGGAGGAAGCCTGGATCAAGCAGCGCCTGGAGATCCACAACAACCCGCAAGGGCCGATCGAGCAGCAGTTGCCCAACGGGCGCTGGCTGCGCATCGAGGAGCGCCGCACCCGCGACGGCGGCCTGGTGGGTTTCCGCACCGACATTACCGAGCTGAAGCAGCGCGAGTTCGAGCTGCAGCGCCTGGCCACCACCGATCCGCTGACCGGCACCATGAACCGGCGCAGCTTCCTGGAGGCGGGCGAGAAGGAGCTGCGCCGCGGAATGCGCTACGACATGCCCCTTTCCGTGATCCTCTTCGACGTCGACCACTTCAAGCAGATCAACGACACCTATGGCCATGCCGCGGGCGATGAAGTCCTGCGCAATCTGGTGGAGGTGGCGCGGCGTGAGCTGCGCGAGCACGACCTGCTGTGCCGCTACGGCGGTGAGGAGTTCGCGATCGTTTTCCCGGAAACCGACCAGGCCGGCGCGGAGGTGGCCGCCCAGCGCCTGCTGAGCGCCTTCGAGAACGCCGAGACCGCGACCGAAAACGGCCTGGTGCGGGCCACGGTCAGCATCGGCGGCACGCGCATCGACGTGCACAACGACAGCCTGGAATCCGCCCTGTCGCGCGCCGACGCGGCGCTCTACGAAGCCAAGGCCGGCGGACGCAACCGGGCGGTCTTCAAGGCTCCGGCAAGGCCGCACCTCAAAACGGCGTTGTAAGCGGACTTCCCCGCCCCTTCCGAGGCCCGCCCCGGAAAAGATCCGATTGAACCAAGCGGCGCCCGGGCGCGACCCATGATGCAGACACCCTTCGCAACGAGGAGCTCATCATGGCCAAGCGCCTTTCCCTCGGCCTGCTCGCCGCCGCCGGCCTCTGCACCGCGGTTTCCCTCACCGCAGGCGCCGGCCAGGCCTTCGCTCAGCCGGACCTGGTCCCGCAGCTGAACTTCCCCATGAACGCCGCCGTCGGCGTCCAGAACAACGGCACCACGGCCGCCGGCCCCAGCCACCTGACCATCAACTGCACCAAGTTCGGCCAGGCTGACGGTGGCTGTCCCGACACGCCGGGCATGGGCGCCTACGTCGATCCGGCCTTCCCCAACCGGGCGGTGATCGACGTGCCGGCCCTGGAGCCGGGCGAATCCTTCAGCCACGATCTCACCTTCTGGAACGCCATCCCCTGGACGCCGGGGACCTACGTCTTCGACGCCGAGGTCGATGCCGGCAGCGACGTCGCGGAGTCCAACGAGGCCAACAACACCGCCCAGAGCAGCTACACCGAGCTGCCGGCCGTCGGCGTCGCACCGCCTGCCCCGCTGCCGCTGACAGCGCAGCCGGCGGCGCGGCCGGTGCGGCCCTCACCGCTCGACTCGACCAACATCTTCCAGTTGCGCAAGCAGCGCAGCGCCATCGAGCCCAAGGCGCGCCCGCAGCGCCTGGGCCCCCGGCAGCCGGAAGAGCCGAAGCGCCCGCTGCTGCGCCGGCCGGCCGACTAGTTTCCTCCGGAAGCTCGTCCCGCGAGCACCTGCGGGCGGCCCCCTACCAGGGTCGCCCGCATCTTTTTTGAACTGAGGGGAAGGCCGCTGCGCTATGGTGCCGCCGATACCTTGTAGCAGCAGGTTCCAATGTCTCAGCCTTTGCTCGACAAAGATCTCCTGAACCGCCCGGGCAGCCGCCTGGAACTCTCCACCCCCGCCCTGGTGCTCGACCTCGACGCGCTGGAGGCCAACCTCGCCGCCATGACCGCCTGGGCCAGGAGCCAGGGCATCGCCCTACGCCCCCACGCCAAGACCCACAAGTGCGCGGCCATCGGCCGGCTGCAGATGGCGCAGGGCGCGCTGGGACTCTGCTGCGCCAAGCTGGCCGAGGCCGAGGCCCTGGCCGCAGCCGGGCTGGACCGCTTTCTCCTGACCTCGCCGGTGGTCGGCGCGCGGCGCATCGCAAGGCTGCTGAAGCTGGCCGGACAGTGCAGAGAACTGATGCTGGTCGCCGACGAACCCGGCAACCTGCGCGAGCTGGCGGCCGCCGCCGCCGCGGCCGGGACCAGGCTGGACATCCTGATCGACGTCGACGTGGGCCAGGAGCGCACCGGCGTGCGCGACGCCGATGCCGCCCTGCTGCTGGCCGGGATCATCGCCGAGACGCCGGCGCTGGCCCTCAAGGGCGTGCAGGGCTACGCCGGACACGTCCAGCACATCGCCGACTTCGAGGAACGTCGCCGCGCCTCGGCGATGAGCCTTGGCCTGCTGGCCGCGGTGCGCGACCGCCTGGAGGCGGCGGGCCATCTCTGCCCCATCGTCAGCGGCGGCGGCACCGGCACCCACGCCCTCGACCCCGCCACCGGCGTGCTGAACGAGCTGCAGGTCGGCTCCTACATCGTCTCGGACGTGGAATACGACGCGGTCGACCTGACCGGCGACGGCAGCCGGCGCTTCCGCGACGGCCTCTTCGTCTACGCCCGCGTGGTCAGCGCCAACCGCGACGGCTTCGTGACCATCGACGCCGGCTCCAAGGTCTTGTCCATGGACGGCCCCGCGCCCGCCGTCGCCTTCGGGGCGCCCGAGGGCACGACCTACACCTGCAGCGGCGACGAGTTCGGCCGGCTGGCCCTGCCCCCCGGCAGCGCGCCGCTGCATCCCGGCGACCTGGTGGGCCTGGTGGTGCCGCACTGCGACCCCACCATCAATTTCTTCGACTTCTATCACTGCGTGAGAGGCGACGCGCTGGTCGAGCTCTGGCCGATCGAAGCGCGCGGCTGCTCGGCTTGAGCTAGTGCCGCACCGGCAGGCGCCGGCTAGCCTTGCCTCTTGACCGGCATGCGCCGGCCGAGGGCGACGCTGGCCACCACGAAGACCGCGAAGCCCAGCGTCAGGACGTCGACCGCCTCGCCCAGCAGCAGGGCCGAGGCGCCGATGGTGAGGAAGGTCTGCAGCAGCTGCACCTGGCTGACCCGCGCCACCCCGCCCAGGGCAAGGCCCCGGTTCCAGGCGAAGAAGCCGAGGAGCTGGCTGAACAGCGCCACGTAAAGGAAGGCGGCCCAGCTCTGCAGCGAGCCGGGCAGGCCCTGCGCCAGGGCCGCCGGCACCACCGGGATCAGCAGCAGCGGGAAGGAAATCACCAGCGCCCAGCAGATCACCTGCCAGCCGCCCAGGCTGCGGGTCAGGCGCGCGCCTTCGGCGTAGCCCACCGCCGCGCAGGCCACCGAGCCGAGCAGGGCCAGATGGCCGACGCCCGCTTCCGACCAGGGACTGCCGCCGCCGCGCAGCAGTGAAAAGGTCACCACCGCCGCCCCGCCCAGCAGCGAGACCAGCCAGAAGCCGAGCGAGGGCCGCTCGCGCAGCAGCACCGCGCCCGCGGCCACCGTCGCCAGCGGCAGGATGCCCAGCACCACGCCGCCATGCGCCGCCGGCACCCGCTGCATGCCCCAGGCGGAGAGCAGCGGAAAGCCGAAGATCACCCCGGCGGCGACCACAACGAGGGCGCGCCACTCGCGCCCGCTTGGGCGGCGCTGGCGGGTCGCCAGCAGGATCGCGGCGGCCACCACCCCGGCCAGCAGCGAGCGCCCCAGGCCGAAGACCACCGGGTCGCTGTCGGCCATGGCCAGGCGCGTCACCGGCAGGGTGAGGCTGAAAACCGCCACCCCGACGAAGCCGAGCAGCAGCCCCTTGGTCTCGTCCAGCGCTTCGCTTCGGGAGGCGAGGGAGTCAGTCATCTTGCACGGCGCTGTGAAGAAGGCCGTGGTCGATGATCTTGCGCATCACCGTGGGCAGGGCCTCGTCGGCCAGCGCATCCAGCGCCACCCAACGGCCCTCGATGCCGGCGGCCTCTACCGCCCGGCCGGCCCAGACCGTGACCTCGAAGTGGAAGTGGGTGAAGGTGTGGCGCACCAGGCCCGGCAGCTCCCGCCAGTCCGCAACAAGATGGTCGGCATCCAGCGGCGCGGCATCGCGGGCTTCCTTCGCCTTCCAGGACTTGTCGTGCCAGGGCGTCGAGGGCACCTCCATCATGCCGCCCAGCAAGCCCTTCTCCGGGCGGCGGCGCAGCAGCAGGGACCCGTCGGGCGCCTGCAGCCAGAAAGCCACGGCGTGGCGGGTCGGCTTGGCCGCCTTGGGCTGGCGGCGCGGCAGCTCCTGCTCGAGCCCGGCGGCCTTGGCCGCGCAGGCGGACTCCAGCGGGCAGAGCAGGCACTTGGGCCCGCGCGGCAGGCAGACCGTGGCGCCCAGGTCCATCATCGCCTGGGCGAAGTCGCCGGCGCGCTCGTCGGGCGTCAGACTGTCGGCCAGGCGGGTCAGCTCCGGCTTGGCGGTGGGCAGCGGCGTCTCCACCTTGAACAGGCGGGCCACCACCCGCTCCACGTTGCCGTCGACCACCACGGCGCGCCGCCCGTAGGCGATGGCGGCGATGGCGGCGGCGGTGTAGGGGCCGATGCCGGGCAGCCTGCGAAGTTCCTCCTCGCTGTCGGGAAAGACGCCGCCCAATTCCTCCGCCACCACCCGCGCGCAGCGGTGCAGGTTGCGCGCCCGCGCGTAGTAGCCGAGCCCGGCCCAGGCGGTCAGCACGTCGTCCAGCGGGGCGGCGGCCAGGGCCTCGACCGTCGGCCAGCGCGTCAGGAAGTCGGCGAAATAGGGGCCCACCGTCGCCACCGTGGTCTGCTGCAGCATGATCTCGCTGAGCCAGACCCGATAAGGGTCAGGGGGCGGCGACCCCGGTGGACTGCGCCACGGCAGGGCGCGCGCATGGCGGTCGTACCAGGCCAGCAGCGCTGTAGCCGGGTCATCTTCGCGTGAGCGGGCCTTTGCAGATGCGACAGGAGCCATGCCCTTCTCTATAATGGCCGCGCAAACCACCGCAAAGCGGGCTTTTGTCACCGGGACAATGGCGGATTCTTCATCGAACAGCAGCGGCGACCGCCGGCGGGGAGGCTACGGCCTGCGCGCCCTGGGCAACAGCCTGACCAGCGTGACCAAGCGCGCCTTCGCGCGCCGCGGGCTCACCGGCGCCGACATCGCCCGCCAGTGGCCGGCCATCGTCGGGCGCGAACTGGCGGCCCAGTGCCGGCCACGCCAGCTGCGCTTTCCCAAGGCCGGGGAGGCCGTCGACGGCCGCCTGACCCTGCGGGTGGCGCCGGGCTGGGCCCTGGAGGTGCAGCACCTGGAGCCGCTGATGCTGGAGCGCATCAACGGCTACTTCGGCTACCGCGCCGTCACCCGGCTGGTGCTGCAGCAGGGCCCCCTGCCGCCCTTGGGAAAGACCGGGGGCGACGGCACCGCCGAGCGCCGCGGGGGGACTCGGAAGGAGCCTCCGGCGCGCCTCGACGAGGCCCTGGCCGAGAAACTATCCACAGTCGAAGACCCGGAGCTGCGCGCGGCCCTGGAAGGCCTCGGCCGCTCGCTCAAGGGCAGGCGCGGCAGAAGCGCAAAAAATCCGTAGATTCCGCCGCTTGCGGGACCACATAGAGCAGGTCGGGCGGCGCGGCGGAAAGGCGGCGCCGACGGCCGTTTTGCCCGGAAAAGGGCGCTTGTGGAATCCGAAACGCCCCTCTAGCATGCACAACATCTGGTAGGTAGAGCTATGAATAGACGGAACATTCTGATCGGTCTTGGGGTTGTCGCCGCCGGTGCTGCCGCGGGCGGCGCCTACTGGCTGCGCGCCCCGCAGAGCCCGCAACCGGGCTCCGCCGCCAGCCAGGAAGGCGTCATGACCCTGGCCGCCAACGACGGCGGGGAGCCGATCTTCGACGACGACCGCATCCTGGGCAGCGCCGAAGCGCCGGTCACCATCCTGGAATATTCCTCGCTGACCTGCCCGCACTGCGCCCACTTCCACAAGACCACCCTGCCGCAGGTCAAGTCGGAGTGGATCGACGCCGGGCGGGCGCGCCTGGTCTACCGCCACTACCCGCTGGACCAGCTGGCGCTGCGCGCCGCGGCGGCGGCCAACTGCATCGAGGGCGACGCCTTCTTCGGTTTCCTCGACGTGCTGTTCCAGAACCAGGAGAAGTGGGCCCACAGCAACGACCCCATCAAGGCGCTGCAGCAGTTCGCCGCCCTGGCCGGGCTCAGCCCGCAGGATTTCGAGGCCTGCATCAACGACGACGCGGCGATCACCCGCATCCTGGAAAAACAAACCGACGGCCGCGACCGATACAGCATTGCCTCGACTCCGAGCTTTGTGGTCAACGGCACGACGGTGGTCGGGGCGCTGCCCTACGACGAGTTCAACGCTGCACTGGAGCAGGCCGCGTCCAAAGCCTCCTGAGGCTGGCGGGGGCGATGGGGATTGGAGTGAGATCTGTCATGACGGCACGGGGGGAATAGCCAGGCGTGGTGCAGTTCACCAAGCTTCGCTTGAGCGGCTTTAAGTCCTTTGTCGATGCCACCGAGCTGGACATCCAACCGGGCATAACCGGAGTCGTCGGCCCCAACGGCTGCGGCAAGTCGAACCTCGTCGAGGCCCTGCGCTGGGCCATGGGCGAGACCTCGGCCAAGCGCATGCGCGGCAAGGAGATGGACGACGTCATCTTCGCCGGCAGCTCCAACCGCCCGGCGCGCAACGTCGCCGACGTCACCCTGGTGCTGGACAACAGCCAGCGCAGGGCGCCGGCCATGTTCAACGAGTTCGACGAGATCGAGGTGGTGCGCCGCATCGAGCGCGGCGCCGGCTCCACCTACCGGGTCAACGGCAAGGAAGTGCGCGCCCGCGACGTGCAGCTGCTGTTCGCCGACGCGGCCACCGGCGCCCACTCCACCGCCCTGGTCAGCCAGGGCCGCATCGGCGCCATCATCAATTCCAAGCCGCAGGACCGCCGCCATCTGCTGGAAGAGGCCGCCGGCATCACCGGCCTGCACTCGCGCCGCCACGAGGCCGAGCTGCGCCTGCGCGCCGCGGAAACCAACCTGGAGCGCCTGGACGACGTCATCTCCACCCTGGAATCGCAGCTCCAGGGCCTGAAGAAGCAGGCCCGCCAGGCGACCCGCTACCGCAACGTCAACGACCAGATCCGCCGTTCCGAGGCCATCGTCCTGCACCTGGAGGGCGAAGAGGCCAAGGCCGCCCTCGCCCGCGCCGAGGAAACCTTCGGCGAGGCCGAGAAGGCCGTCGCCGCGGCGACCGAAGCCGCCGCCGGCAGGTCCACCGAGCAGGCCGAGGCGGCCAGCGCCCTGCCGGGCCTGCGCGCGACCGAGGCCGAAGCCGCCGCGGCCCTGCAGCGCCTGAAGGTCGACCGCGACGCCCTGGACCGCGAGGAGGCCCAGGCCGCCGAGGGCAAGGCCCGCGCCGAGGAGCGCCTGGCCCAGTTGATGGGCGACAGGTCGCGCGCCGAGGCCCTGGCCGGCGACGCCGAGGCGGCCCAGCAGCGCCTGGAGCAGGAGCGCAACGGCCTGAACGCCGCCGCCGAGGGCGAGCAGGAGGCCCTGGCCGAGGCCGAGGGCGAGCGCGCCACCGCCGCCGCCAAGGCCGAGGAGCAGGAACAGGCGCTCTCCGCCGTCACCAAGAAGATCGCCGAGGACGAGGCCCGCGCCAACGCCCTGACCCGCCGCATCGAGGAGCTGATCCAGCGCCTGGAGCGCCTGCGCCGCCAGCGCGACGAGGCCCGGGCCCAGCGCGAGACGGTGGAGCGCGAGACCGTGCCCGAGGCCGCGCTGCAGTCCGCCGCCGATGCCCTGGCCGCCGCCGAGCAGCGCCTGGAGCAGGCCCGCGCAGCCAGCAGCGCCGCCTCCGAGGCCACCGCCGAGGCGCGCAACCGCGAGGCCGAGTCGCGCGGCAAGCTGCGCGAGCAGGAAGCGGCACAGGCCAAGCTGGAGGCCGAGATCGCGGCGCTGACCGCCATCCTGGAGCCGGCCGAAGCCGACATGTGGCCGCCGGTGGTCGACGCCGTCACGGTGACGCCGGGCTATGAAGCGGCCCTGGGCGCGGCCCTGGGCGACGACCTGACGGTTTCCGCCGACGAGGCGGCGCCGGTGCACTGGCAGGTGCTGGGGCCCATGGCCAGCGTGCCCGCCCTGCCCTTCGGCACCGAGCCGCTGGGCAGCGTGGTGCGCGGGCCCTCCGCCCTCGACCGCCGCCTGTCGCAGATCGGCGTGGTGGCCGACCGCGAAACCGGCCAGCGCCTGCAGGCCCAGCTGCAGCCCGGCCAGCGCCTGGTGACCCGGGAAGGTGACCTGTGGCGCTGGGACGGCTTCACCGCCCGCGCCGAGGCGCCGACCGCCGCCGCCCAGCGCATGGCCCAGCGCAACCGCGTGGTCGAGCTGCGCGCCAGCCTGGAAGACGTGGAACGCAACACCGCCCGGGCCAGCGCCGACCACGGCGAGCTGGAGGCCGCCGTTGAGCAGGCCGCCGCCGCCGAACGTGCCGCCCGCGCCGCCGAGGGCGAGGCCTTCGAGGCGGTGAACGCCGCCCGCAAGCAGCACGGCGAGCTGGCCCAGCGCGCCGGCGCCGTGGCCTCGCGCCTGGCCGCCCTGGACGAATCCCTGGCCCGCCTGGGCGGCGACGTGGAGGAGAACGAGGCGACCCTGGCCCAGGCCCGCGAGGAAGAGGCCGGCCTGCCCGACCTGAACCTGGAGCACCAGCGCGCCGACGAGCTGCGCGAGGAGCTGGCCGCCGCCCGCAGCGCCCTGGTGGAGCGCCAGGCGCGCCTCGACCAGCTGCGCCGCGAGGCCGAGGCCCGCGGCCGCCGCCTGATGGATATCGCCACGGAGCACCAGTCCTGGACGCGCCGCGGCGAGGAGGCCAAGACCCACCTGGCCGAGCTGGAGGAGCGCCGCGCCGCCACCGAGGCGGAGATCGAGAAGCTGGCCGGCGTGCCGCTGGCGTTGTCGGAGAGGCGCGAGGCCCTGGCCGAGCTGATCGACGAGGCCGAGGCGCGCCGCCGCACTGCCGCCGACGCCCTGGCCAGCGGCGAGACCCGTCTCAGCGAGGCCGACAAAGCGCTGAAAGCCGAGGAAGCCCGCCTGACCAACGCCCGCGAGAACCGCATCCGCGCCGAGGGCTCGGTTTCCCAAGCGCGCCAGACTCTGGACACGGTGACCGAGAAGGTGCGCGACAAGCTGAGCTGCGCCCTGGACGACGTGCTGCAGGTCGCCGAGATCGAGGAAGGCCAGGAGCTGCCGCCGCGCGAGGACGTGGAGACCAAGCTGGCCCGCCTGCTGCGCGAGCGCGACAACCTGGGCGCGGTCAACCTGCGCGCCGAGCAGGAGGCCCGCGAGCTGGACGAGCAGATCGTCGGCATGCAGTCGGAGCGCAGCGACCTGATCAACGCCATCAGCCGCCTGCGCCAGGGCATCGCCAGCCTGAACCGCGAGGGGCGCGAACGCCTGCTGGCGGCCTTCGAGCAGGTGAACATCCATTTCCAGGAGCTCTTCGTTCGCCTCTTCGGCGGCGGGCGGGCCCACCTGAAGCTCACCGAATCGGACGATCCCCTGGCCGCCGGCCTGGAGATCATGGCCAGCCCGCCGGGCAAGCGCCTGCAGGTCATGTCGCTGCTGTCGGGCGGCGAGCAGGCCCTGACCGCGCTGGCCCTGCTGTTCGGCGTCTTCATGACCAATCCGGCGCCGATCTGCGTGCTGGACGAGGTCGACGCCCCGCTGGACGACGCCAACGTGGACCGCTTCTGCGCCCTGGTCGACGAGCTGACCAAGGCGACCGGCACCCGCTTCCTGGTCATCACCCACCACCGCATGACCATGGCCCGGGTCAACCGCCTGTTCGGCGTGACCATGGCCGAGCGCGGCATCAGCCAGCTGGTCTCGGTCGACCTGGAGGCCGCCGAGGACCTGCGCGAGAGCGCCTAGACGCGGGTCGCTCTAAGGGGGCCTTTTTCCGAGACTTTTTCGCAGTGCAGCGACGGGGCTGGCGACGGGGCCGGGGGGCGCCCCCGCGGGACTTGCCGAAAGCGCCCGAATCCGCGCGATTCCGCCGCCTTTGGCAGGGGTTTCTTCGCCTTGACAGAGGGGGGGAGTCTTCATACTGTGCGCGCGAATTCAGCTCAGACCACAGGTAATCCTTGGGGAGAACGGTCACCGGGCAGGGGGGTAGAGGCGCTTCATGAAAGACGACCGTCCCCTGCCATCCCTCGAACAGCTGGACGAGAAACTCCGTGCGGCGGAAGCCAAGCGGCGCAAGACGAAGGCAGGCTCTGAAGACCAGGGCCAAGGACTGGCCTTCGCCATGCGGATCGGGGTTGAGATCGTATCGGCGCTGATAGTCGGCGTTGCGATCGGATACTTCCTCGATCGGTGGTTGGGAACCAAGCCCTGGTTCCTGCTGCTGTTTTTCGTACTCGGCGCGGCCGCGGGATTTATGAACGTTTTCCGGGTTGTCGGGGGCTTGGGCGGTCAGGTCGGTTACCGCAAGGTTGAAAAGCCGGAGGAGGAAACCTCCAGGCGGGCCCCTGACGGGCGAGACGCAGACGAATAGTCGGGACGGATAGGGTTTAGAAATGGCTGAAGGCGGCGGCGGGCACAGCCCCCTCGAACAGTTCGAGATCAAGAGCATCTTTCCGGCCGGCGGCCACGGGGAAGTCGGGACCTTTGCCTTCACCAACTCGTCGCTGATGATGGTCGCGGCCCTGGTGCTGATCTCCGCTTTCCTGATCCTCGGCATGCGCCGCGGCGCCCTGGTTCCCGGGCGCATGCAGAGCCTGGCCGAGATGTCCTACGAATTCATCGCAGGCCTGATATCGGACACCGTCGGCGCCGAGGGCCGCCGCTACTTCCCGATCGTCTTCACCCTCTTCATGTTTATCCTGTTCGGCAACCTGCTCGGCATGCTGCCCTACAGCTTCACCTTCACCAGCCACATCATCGTGACCTTCGCCCTGGCGGCGATGGTCTTCATCGGCGTGACCATCCTGGCCATCGCCAAGCACGGCATGCACTTCTTCAGCTTCTTCGTGCCGCCGGGCGCGCCGATCGCCATGTGGCCGCTGCTGATCCCGATCGAGGTGATTTCCTACCTCTCGCGTCCGATCAGCCTGTCCGTCCGTCTTTTCGCCAACATGCTGGCCGGGCACACGCTGCTCAAGGTCATCGCCGGTTTCATCGGCGTGCTCGGCGTGTTCGGCGTTCTGCCCTTCGCGCTGGTCGTGGCGCTGACCGGTCTGGAGATCCTCATCGCCTTCCTCCAGGCCTACGTCTTCGCCATCCTGACCTGCCTCTACATCAACGACGCGCTGCACCTGCACTGATCGACAGGGCCGGCCGGAGCGTCATCGACAACCCTCATTCAGCTTTTTACGTCAAAGGGAGCTTTAACAATGGAACTTGAAGCCGCGAAAGTGATCGGCGCAGGCCTGGCCGTTATCGGCGTCATCGGCTCTGGTATCGGTATCGGCAGCATCTTCTCGTCCTTCATCGTCGCGGTCGGCCGCAATCCGGCGGCGCGTGGTGAGGTCTTCACCATGACCATGCTGGGCTTCGCGCTGGTTGAAGCCATCGCGCTGTTCGCGCTGGTCATCGCGCTGCTCATCCTGTTCGGCTAAGCGCCGACCGCGGAAAAGCTCTCGGCCGGCGGCCCCAACGCCGCCGGCATCCGCTTTTCCCGCCGGCATCATCCCTGACAGAGTGAGAGGACGCGGGCCATGCCCCAACTCGATCCTGCCGTCTGGCCGACACAGCTGATCTGGCTGGCGATCACCTTCATCGCCTGCTACCTGGTCATCTGGCGCATCGCCCTGCCGCGCATCGGCGATGTCCTGGAAGCAAGACAGCGCAAGCTGGACGACGACCTGAAGAAGGCCACGGCCCTCAAGGAAGAGGCCGAGACCATCCTGGCCGAGTACGAGAAAATGCGCGCCGACGCCCAGGCCGAAGCGCACGCCGTACTGCGGAAGGCCCAGGACGGCATGAAGGCCGAGGCGGAACGCCAGAACAGCGAAGTGGCGGCCAAGCTGGCCAAGCAGACCGAGGAAGCCGAGGCGCGCATCGCTCAGGCCAAGTCGGCGGCGCTGTCCAGCCTGGAAGGCACGGTCACCGAGGTCGTGGCCGCGGCCACCGAGAAGCTGATCGGCGTCAAGGCCGGCGATCAGGAGATCGTCCGCGCCGTGACCGAGGTGATGGGAGGTAAGCGCTGATGGGTGCCCTTCTCTACGATCCCACTTTCTGGGTCGCCATCGCCTTTGTCGTTTTCGTCGGCCTGATCGTCTGGAAGGCGCGCACCGCCATCCTGGATGGCATCGACGCCCGCGCCGAGCGCATCAAGGCCGAGCTCGACGAAGCCCAGCGCCTGCGCGAGGAAGCGCAGAAGACCCTGGCCGAGTACAAGCGCAAGCAGCGCGACGCGGCCAAGGAGGCCGAGGACCTGCTGGCCAGCGCCAAGCACGAGGCCGAGCTGCTGAGCAAGCAGGCCGCCGAGGACCTGAAGGCCACCCTGGCCCGCCGCGAGAAGGCCGCCCTGGAGAAGATCGCCCAGGCCGAGGCCCACGCGGTGCAGGACGTCCGCGCCCAGGCCGTCGACATCGCCATGGCGGCCACCGCCAAGCTGCTGAGCGAGAACGTCGACCCGACCCGCGATCAGGCCATGGTCGACCAGGCCATCAAGGATCTGGGGCAGAAGCTGCACTAAGCGGCTGAACGTCTCCGAACGACAAACGCCCGGTTCTCATGACGAGAGCCGGGCGTTTTTCTTTCCCAGCCGCCGCTCTATATCAAAGCGGAGATTCCGCAGCGGCGTTGCGAGACAGAAAGAGAGAGCCGAGACCCGATGGATTCCCTGACTCAGTTCGTCCTCGGCGCCGGTGTCGGCGCGGCCGTCCTCGGCCCCAAGGTCGGACCGCGCAAAGCGGCGGTAATCGGCGGTGTGCTGGGCACCCTGCCCGACCTTGATGTGCTCTTCCCTTTCGACGATCCGGTCGATTCCTTCACCCTGCATCGCGGCGCGACCCACTCCTTCTTCGTCCACGCCGCGGTGACGCCGCTGTTCGGCGAAGCCCTCAGCCGGCTGTTCGAGAAACTGCGCGACCAGCGCTGGCGCAGCTACCTCGCCGTCTTCCTGGTGTTCGTCACCCATGCGGCGATCGACGCGCTCACCATCTACGGCACCCGGGTGTTCTGGCCCGTCCTGCCCGACCCGTTCGGCAGCGGTTCGATCTTCATCATCGATCCCCTCTATACGCTACCGCTGCTGGTGATCGCGGTCTGGGCGCTCTGCCTCTCGGCCTGGACCCAGCGCTTCCGCCGGGCGCTGACCGCGGCGCTGGTGCTGTCCACCGCCTATCTCGGCTGGGGCCTCGCGGCGCAGCAAATGGTGGAGCGGCGCGCGGCGAGCCTTCTGGCAGATGCGGGCATCCGGCCCGAGCACCTGCGTGCCACGCCGACGCCCTTCAATAGCCTGTTCTGGAAAGTGATCGCCCTGGAAGGCGATCGCTACATAAACCTCTACGTCCCGGTCTTCGGCGACAACGAGGAGGTGACCGCCTACGTCCATCCGCGCGGGCTGGAGCACCTGTCCTGCGCCGGCAACAACGAGGGACTGGAGAAGCTCGCCGCCTTCAGCGGCGGCTACTTCCGCACCGACCTGGAGGACGGAAAGGTCGTGATCTCGGACCTGCGCATGGGGCTCACGCCCAACTACGTCTTCCGCTTCGCCGTCGCCGCGCGGACGGCGCAGGGGATAGTGGAAATCGCACCGGAGCGGAAGCGCAACGCACGCAGCGCCGAGGGCGACCTCGACTGGCTGCTCGCCAATCTGTCCGGCACGCCTGTCCTGCGCCCGGCCGAGGCGCCCGCCTACGCCGAGTGGTCGGGCCCTCTGCGGATCGCGGAGACTCAGGCCACCACCGCGGCAAGCTGTTGAGCAAAACCCTCAGACTCACTCCGACGTCGGGGTGAAGAGGATCTTGCCGCCGCGCCCGGCCTGGAAGGCGTGGGCCAGGGCGGCCTTGGCCTGATCCAGGCCGTAGCTCGCCTCCACCGGCACCTCCAGGGTGCCGTCCATGAAGTAGCCGGCCATCTTGGCGTAGAGCGACTCGATCTCCTCGCGCGTCAGGGTCTGCATCTTGCGCATCAGCCAGAAGCCCTTCAGCGTGATGTCGTGGATGATCGCCTGGTGCGGGGTGATCATGCAGGGCTCGCCGGAGAGGAAGCCGTAGTTCACCACCGTGCCGCCGTCGGAGAGACAGTCGGCGAGGCGCTGGCACAGCGGCCCGCCGGCGGCGTCGATGCCGAGACGCACCGGCGCCTCGGCGCCGATCTCCGCGCGCACGCGCGCGCCGACATCCTCGCCGTCGACCACCACCACGTCGGCGCCCTGCGCCTTCAGCTCCTCGACCAGCTCCGGCCGGCGCACGATGTTGACGCTGTGCAGGCCCCGCGCCCTGGCGAGGCGGATGACGTGGCGGCCCACCGCCGAGTTGGCGGCGTTCTGGGCCACCCAGTCGCCGGGCTTCAGCTCGGCGTAGTCGGTCAGCATGAAGTGGGCCGAGGGCGGGTTGGCCTTCAGCATGGCCGCCGGGGTGAAGTCGATGGCGTCGGGCAGCTTCACCACCCGGTCGGCCGGCGCCTTGATGCGCTCGGCCCAGTTGGCGCGCCCCAGGCTCATGACCTTGTCGCCCACCTTCAGGTGATCGACGCCCGCGCCCACCGCGGTGACGCGCCCGGTCCCCTCGATGCCCATGGGCGCGGGCAGCTCCTCGGGGCCCGGATAGCGGCCTTCCATGATCAACAGGTCGGCGGGGTTGATCGCCGAGGCGCGGATCTCCACCACCACCTCGCCTTTGCCCGGCGCACCGACGTCGTCCACCTCGACACAGGCGCAGGCCTCGTCCGGGCGCGCGTGGCGCTGAAGCTGGATCGCTTTCATCTTTCCTCCCTCTTCGTCGCTTTGTTTTGCCGCGATGCTACAGGAAGGGGCCGTCAGCGCGAAGGGCTGTCGGCACGCCTAAGCCTGGCAGACGTAGTGCAGCCTGTCGAAACGGGCGCGCAGGGCCGCGACGTCCGGCGCCAGGGCCTCGGGTGTGTTGCTGGTGAGCGCGCGCTTCAGCAGGCCCGCCAGTTCCGCCACGTCGTCCTCGGTGACGCCCCAGCGCACCAGCTCCGGCGTGCCGAGGCGCAGGCCGTTCATATCACCGGCGACCGGATCGATGGGCAGGCCGATGCCGCAGGCAAGGAAGCCCGCCTGGCGCAGCTTCTTGGCGGCCGCCTGCCCGCCGCCCCAGGCCGCGGCCGCCAGCGCGAACTGGTGCGACTGCGTGAAGCCCTTGTCCTTGGCGAAAACCGGCAGGCCCTCGGCGTCGAGGGCCGCGGCGAAGGCGCGGGCCACCGAGATCATCTTTTCCGCATAAGCGGCACCGTGCTCGCGCCAGTCGATCAGCGTGTAGGCCAGGGCCGCCGACTTGGCGGCGTCGAAGTTGGCCGTCAGGCCGGGAAAGGCGATGGCGTCGAGCTTCTCCGCCAGCCCGGCGTCGTTGGTGACGATGAGGCCCCCGGCGGGCCCGCCCAGGCTCTTGTAGGTGCTCATGGTCATCAGGTGGGCGCCCTCGGCCAGGGGATCGGCCCAGGCACCGCCGGCGATGATGCCGCACTGGTGGGCGGCGTCGAACAGCAGCTTGGCGCCGACCGAATCGGCGATCTCGCGCACCTGGGCCACCGGATGGGGAAAGAGGTTGAGGCTGCCGCCCAGGGTGATGAGCCTGGGACACACCTCCTCGGCCAGTTTCTTCAGCGCCGCCAGGTCCACGGTATAGCCGTCGGCGTCGACCGGCGCCGGATGGATCGTCAGGCCGTAGAGCCCGGCGCAGCCGGCGGCGTGATGGGTGACGTGGCCGCCGATGGCCGGCGGCGGCGCGATGATCGCCTCGCCCGGCCGGCAGGTCGCCATGAAGGCGTAGAGGTTGGCCAAGGCACCCGAGGCGACGCGGATCTCCGCATACTTCGCCCGGAAGACCTCGGCGGCCAGCTCGGCGGCGATGACCTCGATCTCCTCGATGGCCTCCAGGCCCATCTCGTACTTGTCGCCGGGATAGCCGAGCGACGGCCGCGAGCCGAGCCCCGCCGCCAGCACCGCCTCGGCGCGCGGGTTCATCACGTTGGTGGCGGGATTGAGGTTGAAGCACTCGCGCTCGTGGATCGCGCGGTTGCGCTCCACCAGATCCTCGAGGCGCCGGACGATGTCGCCGGAGCCGGACTCCGCGGTGCGCCCGGCGAGGCTCTGGATGTAGGTCTCGCAAGCTTCCGGCACCCAGGGCCGGTAGGCCAGATTGGTCATAGAAAGGCTCCCTGCTTTGGGCGCAAGGAGAGCATCCTTGGACGCGTCGGGCAAAGGGGAAATCCCTCCAGCGCCCCTTCGCCGTCCCCCTCGGGCTTGCCCCCAGGGTTCAGGGGCAGCCGCTCCGTCATCCGACCTGGATGCTCGGAACGAGTCCGAGCATGACAGGTGAATGCCTCCCCTACTCCGCCGCCTCCTGGTAGGCCTCTATCGGCGGGCAGGTGCAGACCAGGTGGCGGTCGCCGGCCACGTTGTCGACGCGGCCCACCGGCGGCCAGAACTTGTCGCTCATCTCGCCGTCTAGCGGGAAGAACGCCTGCTCCTTGCTGTAGGGCCGGTCCCAGTCCTTCATCAGCAGGTGGTGGGTGTGCGGGGCGTGGCGCAGCACGCTGTCCTCCGCGCTCACCTTGCCGGCCTCGACCTCGGCGACCTCTCCGGCGATGGCGATCAGGGAATCGCAGAAGCGGTCGATCTCGCGCTTGGCCTCGCTCTCGGTCGGCTCGATCATCAGGGTATCGGCCACCGGGAAGGACATGGTCGGCGCGTGATAGCCGTAGTCGACCAGGCGCTTGGCGACGTCCTCCACGGAGATGCCGCAGCGCCCCTTGAGGTCGCGCAGGTCGATGATGCACTCGTGCGCCACCATGCCGTTCTGGCCGGTGTAGAGCACCGGGAAGTGCGGGGCCAGGCGGTGGGCGATGTAGTTGGCGTTGAGGATCGCCACCTGGGTCGCGCGCGTCAGGCCCTCAGCCCCCATCATGGCGATGTAGGCCCAGGAGATCGGCAGGATGGAGGCCGAGCCCCAGGGCGCCGCCGAGACCGGCCCCATGGTCTCCCCCTCGCCCGCCGCCGGGTTCACGCCGGTGACCACCGGATGGTCCGGCAGGAAGGGCGCCAGGTGGTTGCGCACGCCGATGGGCCCCACGCCGGGACCGCCGCCGCCGTGCGGGATGCAGAAGGTCTTGTGCAGGTTCATGTGCGATACGTCGGCGCCGATCTCGCCCGGCTTGCAGAGGCCGAGCAGGGCATTGAAGTTGGCGCCGTCCATGTAGACCTGGCCGCCGTTGTCGTGGATCACCTGGCAGATCTCGCGGATCGCCGCCTCGAAGACGCCGTGGGTCGAGGGATAGGTGACCATGAGGGCGCCGAGGCTGTCCTTGTGCTCCGTGGCCTTGGCCTTCAGGTCGGCCACGTCGACGTTGCCGTTGTCGTCGCACTTCACCACCACGACCTTCATGCCGGCCATGGAAGCCGAGGCCGGATTGGTGCCGTGCGCCGAGGAGGGGATGAGGCAGACGTTGCGGTGTGCCTCACCGCGGCTCTCGTGGTACTTGCGGATGGTCATGAGGCCGGCGAACTCGCCCTGGGAGCCGGCGTTGGGCTGCAGCGAGACGGCGTCGAAGCCGGTGGCCGCGCAGAGCATGCCTTCCAGCTCGTCGAAGAGCTGGTGATAGCCCTGTACCTGGTCCAGCGGCGCGAAGGGATGGATCTCGGCGAACTCCGGCCAGGTGATGGCCTGCATCTCCGTGGTCGCGTTCAGCTTCATGGTGCAGGAGCCGAGCGGGATCATCGAGCGGTCGAGGGCGATGTCCTTGGCCTGCAGGCGGCGCAGGTAGCGCAGCATCTCGGTCTCGCCGTGATAGAGCTTGAAGACCGGATGCGTCAGGTAGTCCGAGGTGCGCTTGAGATCCGCCGGAATGCCGTCCTTGGCCTGGCTGTCCAGGTCCTCGACACGCGGCGGCTCGATGCCGAAGCCGGCGAAGGTGTCGAACAGCTTCTGCACGTCCTCGCGCGCCGTGGTCTCGTCCAGCGAGATGCCAATGCGCCCGCTGTCGATGAGGCGCAGGTTGATGCCGGCCTCGCGCGCCTTGGCCAGCAGCACCTCGGCGCGCCCGGGCACCGCCAGCGTCAGGGTGTCGAAGAAGGTGTCGTTCTCCACCTCGATGCCGAGCTGCCGCAGCCCCTGCCAGAGGATGCCGGTCAGGCGCTGCACCCGGCGGGCGATGCGCTCCAGCCCGTCGGGGCCATGGTAGACCGCGAAGAGCGCGGCGATGATCGCCAGCAGCACCTGCGCGGTGCAGATGTTGCTGGTCGCCTTCTCGCGCCGGATGTGCTGCTCGCGGGTCTGCAGGGCCATGCGCAGGGCCGGGCGGCCGGCGGAATCCACCGAGACGCCGATCAGGCGGCCGGGGACTGAGCGCTTGTAGGCGTCCTTGGTGGCGAAGTAGGCGGCATGCGGGCCGCCGTAGCCCATGGGCACGCCGAAGCGCTGGGAGGAGCCGACGACGATGTCGGCGCCCAGTTCGCCCGGCGGCGTGGCGATGGTCAGCGCCAGCAGGTCGGCGGCGACCACGGCCAGGGCGTCCTGGGCGTGCAGCGCCTCGACGATGGGGCGGATGTCGCGCAGGTGGCCGTAGGTGCCGGGGTACTGCAGCAGGGCGCCGAAGACCTGCTTGTCCGCCAGCTCCGTCGCCGGGTCGCCGACGATGATCTCGATGTCCAGCGGCCGGGCGCGGGTCTGGATCACCGCCAGGGTCTGCGGATGGCAGTCCTCGGCCACGAAGAAGGCCTCCGACTTCGACTTGGAGACGCGGTGCGCCATGGCCATGGCCTCGGCCGCCGCCGTCGCCTCGTCCAGCAGCGAGGCGTTGGCGATCTCCAGGCCGGTCAGGTCGATGATCATCTGCTGGAAGTTCAGCAGCACCTCCAGGCGGCCCTGGCTGACCTCGGCCTGATAGGGCGTGTAGGCGGTGTACCAGCCGGGATTCTCCAGCACCCGGCGCTGAATGACGCCGGGCAGGAAGGTGCCGTGGTAGCCCATGCCGATCATCGAGGTCATGATCTGGTTGCGGTCGGCCATGGCCCGCAGGTAGGCCAGGGTGTCGCGCTCGTTGCGCACCGGCGGCAGGGCCATGGGGCCGCTGCTGCGGATCGAATCCGGCACCGCCTTGTCGACCAGGGCGTCCAGGGAGTCGAGGCCCAGGCTGTCCAGCATGGCCGCGATCTGCGGCTCGCCGGGCCCGATGTGGCGGCGCACGAAGTCGTCGCGCTTCTCCAGTTCCGCCAAGGTCGGCTGTATGGTCGGCTGCTCGTTACTCATGAATTCTCTCCGGTTACACCCTGCTCGGATTACGTGGCATGGCGCTCAGTCGCCGACGAAGTCCTTGTAGGCCGCCTCGTCCATCAGCGCGGCGACCTGGGAAGGATCGCTGAGCTTCATCTTGAAGAACCAGCCGTCGCCTTCGGCGTCGCTGTTCACCTTGGCCGGCTCGTCGTTCAGCGCCTCGTTGACCTCCAGCACCTCGCCGTCCGCCGGTGCGTAGATCTCGCTGGCGGCCTTCACCGATTCGACCACCGCGGCTTCCTTGCCCTTCTCCAAGGCCTTGCCGACCTCCGGCAGCTCGACGAAGACGATGTCGCCGAGCTGTTCCTGGGCATGGTCGCTGATGCCCACGACAGCGGTGTCGCCGTCGATCTGCACCCATTCGTGGTCTTCGGTGTAACGCTTCTCGCTCATGTCTCTTAAGTCCCCCTGTTAGCCTCTGAAGTAGTTGTGCTTCACGAAGGGCAGCGCCGCCACCTTGCACGGCAGCGTCTTGCCCCGAACCACGGCCTGCAGCGGAGTCCCCTCCGCCGCCAGCTCGGCCGTCACGTAACCCATGGCCACCGGGCCGCCCAGCGTGGGGCCGAAGCCGCCGGAGGTCACCTGGCCGACCTCCCGGCCCTCGGCATCCTGCAGCAGCGTGCCCTCGCGCATCGGCGCGCGGCCTTCCGGCAGCAGGCCGACACGGCGGCGCGGCGCGCCCTCGGCCAACTGCTTCTGCACCACTGCGGCGCCGGGAAAGCCGCCGCCCTCGCGGCGGCGCTTCTGGATCGCCCAGGTCAGGTCGGCCTCGACCGGCGTGGTGGTGGTGTCGATGTCATGCCCGTAAAGGCAGAGCCCGGCCTCCAGGCGCAGCGAATCGCGCGCGCCCAGGCCGATCGGCATGACTTCGTCCGCGGACAGCAGGTGGCGCGCCAGGGTGTCGGCGGCCTCGGCGGGCACGGAGATCTCGTAACCGTCCTCGCCGGTGTAGCCGGAGCGGCTGACGATGCAGGCCGTGCCGTCGATCTCCACCGGCTTGCAGTCCATGAACTTCATCGTCTCGACCCCCGGCGCCAGGCGCGCCAGCACCTCGGCCGCCTTAGGCCCCTGCAGCGCCATGAGCGCGCGCCCGGAAAGCTCGGTGAGGGTCACGTCGCCCTTCAGGTTCGCCTTCAGGTGGGCGATGTCGGCTTCCTTGCAGGCGGCGTTGACCACCAGGAACAGCCAGTCGCCCTGGTTGGAAATCATCAGGTCGTCGAGGATGCCGCCGGCATCGTTGGTGAAGAAGCTGTAGCGCTGGCGCCCCATGGCGAGGCCGCTCAGGTCCGCCGGCACCAGGGCCTCCAGCGCGGCGACGCGGTCGGCGCCCTCCAGCTTCACCTGGCCCATGTGGGAAACGTCGAACAGCCCGGCGGAGTCGCGGGTCTGCTTGTGCTCGGCCATGATGCCGGCCGGGTACTGCACCGGCAGGGCGTAGCCCGCGAAGGGCACGATCTTGCCGCCCAGCTCCTGATGCAGGGTGAAGAGGGGTGTTTCTTTCTGCCCCGCGGTGCCTGGCTCTCCCAAGGCGCGCCTCCTTCGACAAAAGTCATTCCGCCAGCGCCACCCCTTGAGGGTAGCCCGGCCCCTTCTGTCGTGGATACCTGAGAGATTCATCGGTATGCCGATAACACCGGCTGCCGACTTACTCCTTCGGTGAGACCCGCCCGGCGCAACTGCCGGACGCGACCGCTTTCCAGAAGCGCCTCACCCTTGCGGTCCTTTTGCCTGAGAGTTTCCGGGGCGGTTGCTCCTTCGGCGCCGGTTCGCTTGCGAAAACCGGTCTCTCCCGCAAGGGATCAAAGGCAAAGACGGTCGACTTGACGCCGGCCGCCTCGCTGTAGTCAAGAAGCTAGCCCGCCCCAGGGGTAATTTCAACTGCCGGCGTCGCCGCCGCCCCGGGACGCACTCCGGCCGGCCTTGCGGGCCGCGTAGCGCGCGACCAGCTCCTCCAGGTTGTCGGGCTGGGTGGCATAGGCAATGCCGTCCTCCAGCAGTTCCACCCAGTCCTGGCGCCGCTCGGCCCAGACGTCGCCCACGGGCGCCAGACCGGAGGGGTCGTCCAGGGTGCCGGGGCGCAGGTTGACCAGCCCCGGGCGGGCGGGAGAGGTGTTGTAGATTCGGCTGCCGCAGTCGTCGCAGAAGAAGCTGTCGATGATGCGGCCGCTGTCGGCCCGTCGCGCGAACTTCTTCGGACTGCCCTGCGTCAGCTCGAAAGCCTCCGCCGGCATGAACATGGAGAGACCGAAGGCGCTGGAGGTCTGCTTCTGGCAGTCGCGGCAGTGGCAGCGGTAGATGGCCAGGGCGGCCGCCGGCCTGGCCCGGTAGCGGACGGCGCCGCAGGCGCAGCCGCCGTCGCGCCAAGCCTCCTGGTCAGAGCTGTCGGCCATGCCGGCCGCCTCAGTAGTTGGCCCGGTTGTATTCCAGTTCCTCACGGGTCAGGTCCAGGCCGACGTAGATGCGGTAGTCGCCGCCGTCCTCGTTGCCCTGCAGGGTGATGACCTGGCCGATCTCCTCCAGGCCCGAGACCCGGGTGCGGTTGCCGGGGAAGGGAATGGCGATGTCGAAGCTCTGACGCGCCAGAATGGTCTGGTCGGTGCGGGCGACGGCCACGAAGTAGTTGATGTTGGCCAGACGGTCGCTGTTGGCCGGTCCGCGCGAGGCGACCACCTGCACCTGCAGGTCGACGTCCAGCACGTTCTCGTCGTATTCGCAGACCAGCCTGCCGGTAGTGATGGAGGCCTCGAAGAGCACGTCGGTCAGATCGCGCCCCTGGCCGCTGAACTTCACCTGGCGCGAGGCGTCGCTGAGCACCACCGCGTCGGGGCAGGGCCGGGTTTCCGGCTCGCTGGCGCAGCCGGCCAGCAGCAGGCCGGCGGCAAGGCCGAGGAACAAACCGGAACGGCGCAGGGATTGGGGGCGGAGAGCATCAAACCGGGAAGAAAGGGCAATCATGGAGGCTCGCTATATCGCAGGGGTCCTGGAGGCGGGTCGGCCGATCAGAGCCGGGAGTGGCTGCCGTCGCAGAGCGGCTTCTTGCCGGTCGCCTTGCAGCCGCAGAAAAACACCACCTTGCTGGCCGGCGCCTCGTAGGAAACCGGGGTGAGCCCCGTCCCGGAATGAGAGCCGTCGCAGAAAGGCTGGTTCTTGCTGCGCCCGCAGGCACACCAGAAGTACTTCTTTCCGGCCTCGACGGAAACCTTATATGGCTCCTTTTGCGCGGGAATCGGGTCTGCCATGAAGCCTTCCTTCTGCTGGCGCGCTGTATTAGTGTCCGCGGGCGGCGCCGGAGAGCCGCCGGGAAGCGCCTTTTTCCTTGCTGGGCGGACTTTAAGGAACCGCCGGGCCTGGGACAAGGGGGCCCCTGGTGGTAGGCCGCGACCCGGGGCGGCAAGCCCGGGGCCCGGCCGGAAAGCGGCAGCCGCCGAAACAGGCCTTGCGGCGCCGGCTTCTGGCGCTCACCCTAGACCCCGGCGGCTTCGGCGGAACCGAGGCCGGACGGGCCATTGCCCAGGATCGTTCCAAGGACAGGGACCCCTTTGAATGAGTAAACAGCCGCTAACCGTTCTTCTGGCCAACCCCCGGGGCTTCTGCGCCGGCGTGGAGCGGGCCATCGAAATCGTCGAGCGCGCGCTGGAGCGCTACGGCGCGCCGGTCTATGTGCGGCACGAGATCGTCCACAACCGCTTCGTGGTCGAGTCGCTGGAGGCCAAGGGCGCCGTCTTCGTCGAGGAGCTGGACGAGGTGCCGGAGGGCGTGCCGGTGATCTTCTCCGCCCATGGCGTGCCCAAGGAGGTTCCGGCCGAGGCTGAGAGGCGCCAGCTGTTCTACCTGGACGCCACCTGCCCCCTGGTCAGCAAGGTGCACCGCGAGGCCGAGCGCCATGCCCGGGTCGGGCACCAGATCTTGCTGATCGGCCACGCCGGCCACCCGGAGGTCATCGGCACCATGGGCCAGGTGGAGGAAGGCGCCATCCTGCTGGTCGAGAACGTCGAAGAGGCCGAGACCGTCGAGGTCGACGACCCTGAGAACCTGGCCTACATCACCCAGACCACCCTGTCGGTGGACGACACCATCGAGATCATCTCCGCCCTGCGGCGGCGCTTCCCGTCCATTCACGGCCCCAAGAAGGAAGACATCTGCTACGCCACCACCAACCGTCAGGAGGCGGTGAAGGCCATGGCCCGCAACTGCGACGCCCTGATGGTCGTCGGGGCGCCGAACTCCTCCAACTCCCAGCGCCTGGTCGAGGTCGCCCGCCGCGAGGGCTGCCCCAAGTCGCTGCTGGTCCAGCGCGCCGCCGACATCGACTGGGAGGCCCTGGGCCAGATCCAGCGGCTGGGGCTGACCGCCGGCGCCTCGGCGCCGGAGGTCCTGGTGGAGGAAGTCATCGAGGCCTGCCGCACCCGCTTCGACGTGCAGCTGCAGAACGTCAGCGGCGCGGTCGAGGACGTCATCTTCAAGCTGCCCCGGGAACTGACCGCCAAAGCCACCGCCGCCCGCTAGCATCGCTCCGGCCCGGGCGCCTCTCTCCCCCGACCATCCTTCCGCAATCCCATGGCCGTCTATACCGAAGTTTCCGCCGAAGAGATCGAGAGCTTCGCCGCCGACTACGGCCTGGGCGAGGTGCTGTCGTTCAAGGGCATCGCCGAAGGGGTCGAGAACTCCAACTACGTGCTGCAGACCGAGGCCGGCAGCTACATCCTGACGCTCTACGAGAAGCGCGTCGACGCCGCCGACCTGCCGTTCTTCCTGGGCCTGATGGAGCATCTGGCGGAGCGCGGCATCGACTGCCCGGTCCCGCTGCACGGCCGCGACGGCAGGGCCCTGCGCCAGCTCTGCGGGCGGCCTGCGGCGCTGGTCACCTTCCTGGAGGGGCTGTGGCCGCGACGCATCCAGACCTTCCACTGCGCCGCCCTGGGCGGGGCCATGGCGCGCATGCACCTGGCCGGCGCCGACTTCGAGCTGCGGCGCGAGAACGCGCTCTCGGTGGCCGGCTGGCGGCCGCTGCTGGACTCCTGCCGCGACCGCGCCGACGAAGTGCAGCCCGGTCTCGCCGAGGCCCTGGAGCGGGAACTGGCCCACCTGGAGGCCAACTGGCCCGGCGATCTGCCCGCCGGCGTCATCCACGCCGACCTCTTTCCCGACAACGTCTTTTTCCGCGGCGAGAAGCTGACCGGCCTCATCGACTTCTACTTCGCCTGCAACGACTTCTTCGCCTACGACCTGGCGATCTGCCTCAACGCCTGGTGCTTCGAGCAGGACAAGGCCTTCAACGTCACCAAGGCGCGCCAGATGCTGCAGTCCTACAGCCGCGAGCGGCCCTTCTCCCGGGAGGAGCTGGCAGCCCTGCCGCTGCTGGCGCGCGGCTCGGCCCTGCGCTTCCTGCTGACCCGGCTCTACGACTGGCTGAACCACCCCGAGGGTGCCTTCGTGAAGCCCAAGGACCCCATGGAGTACTGGTACAAGTTGAAATTCCACCAGGAGGTCCGCGGCCCCGGCGCCTACGGACTGGATCTCTAGTGGCCGGCGCTTCCGCAAAGCGGGTGGAGATTTTCACCGACGGCGCCTGCTCGGGTAATCCGGGCCCCGGCGGCTGGGGCGCCCTGCTGCGCTACGACAGCGCGGAGAAGGAGCTGAGCGGTGGCGAGAAGTCGACCACCAACAACCGCATGGAGATGATGGCGGCGATCATGGCCCTGGAGGCCCTGAAACGCTCCTCGGCGGTGGACCTGCACACCGACAGCACCTACCTGCGCGACGGCATCACCAAGTGGATCCACGGCTGGAAGCGCAACGGCTGGAAGACGGCGGCGAAGAAGCCGGTGAAGAACGTCGACCTCTGGCAGCGCCTGGAAACGGCGCTGGAACGCCACGACGTCACCTGGCACTGGGTCAGGGGCCATGCCGGCCACCCGGAGAACGAGCGCGCCGACGCCCTGGCCCGCGCCGGCGTGGAGAGCGTGCGCTGACCTTTGCCAGGGCCGGGCGCCGCCTGCGTCCGCGACAATTTGTCCCACTATCATCCTGATATCGCGCAGAAAATTGCCACAGATCAATGCGTGCCCAGCGGCATATTGATCTTCTGCGCGCGGACTTCCGTTGCCTCCTTTTTCTGAGCTGTAGGGACTGAGATGTGGGGAGCAAGGTTCTCTGCGCCGGTCGTTCGTCGCGCCCGAGGCTTGGTTCTCCGATTCTCCTCGGCTGCGGATCGACGCTGAGCAGTTTGCCGCCCGGCTTGCGGTGCGAAGAGCACGAGCTCTTTGCCTCTCCAACGGCCGGCGGGCAAGGAGGTTCTGCTGTCGACCCCATCGCGGAACACGAAGGAGATTGAAAGATGAAGGGGGATTTGGCGCGGAACGGCCGACTGGCCGCCCTGGCGATCCTACTGACGAGCGTTGCGGCACCGCTGCCGGCGTTTGCCGAGGACAACTTTCTGGGACTGGACCTCAAGGGGTCCCTGGGCGAAGGCCGCCACAGCCGCTACGTACCGCCGCTCACCAACCCGGTGCTCAACGAGACGCCCTACATCACTACCGAGGCGCGCGGCATCTATATGTACAACGAGATTCCCGACGGCGACGACTTCGTCACCGGCGGCGGCAACTTCCATCTCGGCGCCTTGCAGCTGCGCGTGGCGCTGACCGAACGCCTCGGCTTCATCGCCACCAAGGACGGCTACGCAGACGCCCACTTCGACAACGTGCTGGACGACGAAACCGGCTTCGCCAACATCGCCTTCGGCTTCAAGTATGCGATCATCTCGGACCCCGAGAGCGAATCGATCCTGACCGCCGGCCTGCGCTACGAGATTCCCATCGGCGATCTGGACACCACCGGCATCGAGCTGCAAGGCAATGGTGACGGCTTCCTCAACCCCTTCATCACCGGCGCAACGACCTTCGGCGACCTGGGCCTGCAGGCCAGCGTCGGCGCCAACATCGCCCTCGACGGCAGCCAGGACACCTCGATCCTGCATTACTCGCTCCACGCGGACTATGAAGTCTTCGAGAACTTCTTCCCGCTGATCGAGCTCAACGGCTTCACACCGATCGATCACGGCAGCCGCCTGACCGGCGCCCTGGGCAAGCTGGACGGCGTCGACCTGCTGAACTTCGGCAGCGACGACCGCGGCACCACGGTGACGGTGGGCGGCGGCTTCCGCTACCGCTTTACCGACAACGTGCAGATCGGTGTGGGGGCGGAGACTCCGATCACCGACAAGGAAGACACCATCATGGATTATCGCATCTACGGCGATCTCGTGCTGTCGTTCTAGGCAGGGGTGCAGCAGCGGCGGCCCCGGGGGATGAAGGGGGCCGCCGCTAGCCGTCCGCCTGCACGCCGAAACGGCGTCGATACTCCCCGGGCGACAGCCCGATCATCCTGTGAAACAGCTGGTGGAAGGAGCCCGGGTCCTCATAGCCGACGGACCACGCGATCTCCTGCACGCTGCGCCCGGTGAACTCCAGCATCTCCCGCGCCTTGCCGACGCGCAGCTGCTGGCAGTACTCGGTCGGCCGCAAGCCCGTTGCCCGCCGGAAGCGGCGCAGGAAGGTGCGCTCGCTCAGTCCCGCCCGCGCCGCCATGACCGACACCGTCGCCCGCCGGCCGTCCTGCCGCTGCAGCCAGTGCTGAACCTTCAGGATGGCGGCGTCGCCGTGCTGCAGCCTGGGCGAGAAGCGGCTGTAGAAGCGCTGCTCCCGCCCGGCCGGGTCAGCCAGCAGGACACGGGCGGTCTCCAGCATCAGGGTCGGGCCGAGCAGGCGGTCGACCAGCCTGAGGCCGAGGTCGGTCCAGGCCAGCAGTCCGCCCGCTGTCATGATATCGCCTTCGTCGATGACCAGCTTCTCGGCGTCGAGGCGCACCTGCGGGAAACGTGCCGCAAAGGTTTCCGCGAGGTTCCAGTGGGTGGTCGCCGCACGACCGGCGAGCAGCCCGGTTTCGGCCAGCAGGAAAGCTCCGGCGCAGACCGAGCACAACACCGTGCCCCCGGCGTGCAGGCGGCGCAGCCACCCGAGGGAGCTTCCGGCGGCTGCCGCCCCTGGCTGCTCGCCCAGGCTCGGCGGCAGGATCACCGCCACCGGGTGGTGGGGCAGTTCAGGATGGCTGTCGAAGCGGCAGGACGGCGGGGCCTCCGGCGCGTCCTCCGCCGCATCGGGGACGAAGTGGCTGACCCGCAGGACGTCCAAGCCCTCTTCCCCGCCGTCGCGCCGTGCCGCGGCGAGGCGGTTGGCCACCTGGAACAGGTCGGTCAGACCGTGGATCGCCGCGAGCTGGGCGCCCGGATAGCAGAAGATGCCGATTTCGGCCGGCTGCACGGCTGGAGCCACCTGTCAGTTTTGCCCATGTCTATGTCGGTTTCGCCAGTTCGCATCCTGCCCGGATTCCGCTATCAAATCCAGCGGAAGGCCCGGCGCCTTCCGGCGAAGCGACAGAAGGGAAAAAGCATGAGCCAGCGCGCCTACCTCGTCGTCGACCTGCAGAAAGACTACTTTCCGGGCGGCAAGCTGCCGCTTGTCGGTATCGAGGCCGCCGCCGCCCAGGCGGCCCGGGTGATCGAGGCGGCCCGTGCCGCCGGCGATCTCGTCGTCCACATCCGCCACGAGTTCCCCTCGGCGCAGGCCCCCTTCTTCGCGGCGGGCAGCCCAGGCGCCGAGATCCACCCGACGGTCCTGAACCGTGCGGACGAGCCGGTCGTCCAGAAGCAGGTCGCCAACGCCTTTCGCGACACCGCTCTGAAGGAACTGCTCGACGACAACGCCATAGAGGAAGTCGTGGTGGTCGGCGCCATGAGCCACATGTGCATCGATGCCGCTGTCCGCGCGGCCAAGGACTTCGGCTACACCGTGACGGTGATCCACGACGCCTGCGCGACGCGCGACCTGGAATTCGGCGGCGTGAAGGTCGCCGCCGCCCAGGTCCACGCCGCCTTCATGGCGGCCCTGGCGTCCTCCTACGCCAGCGTGGTCTCGACGGAGGAGCACCTCGCCGCGGTGGCGGCCGCCTGAGCGGGCGGCGGGGGCGCAAAAAAGAAGAACGGCGGCTCCCCGATACAGAGGGGGGGACGCCGTTCGTCGTTTCGCGGGAAGTGTCGCGCTACAGCGCGGCCAGCATGGCCTCGGCGCTCGACACCTCGAAAGCGCCGGGCTCTTCGACGTTCAGCGTCTTCACCACGCCGTCCTCGACGACCATGGCGAAGCGCTGGGCGCGGATGCCCAGGCCGACGCCGGTGGCGTCGAGCTCCAGCCCCAGCGCCTTGGCGAAGTCGCCGTTGCCGTCGGCCAGCAGCTGCACCTTGTCGCCGACCTTCTGGTCCTTGCCCCAGGCGTCCATGACGAAGGCGTCGTTCACCGACATGCAGATGATGCTGTCGACGCCTTTGCTCTTGAACTCGCCGGCTTTCTCCACGAAGCCCGGCAGGTGCTTGGCCGAGCAGGTCGGGGTGAAGGCCCCCGGCAGCGAGAAAAGCACCACCTTCTTGCCGTTGAAGACTTCTTCGGTGGTGATCGTCTGGATGCCGTCGTCGGTCTTGTAGCGCAGGGTTGCGCTGGGAATGCGGTCGCCAACCTGAATCGTCATGGTGAGTGTCCCCTGAATTTGCCGTCCCCTACCCAAGTCGGGGCGCTCTGCTTCTTGATTGCCGGGGCCGAAGCCCCCGGTCTGATTACCGGCGCCGGAGAACCCGGCGCTGCCCAGCAAGATAGAGCGGTGGCGGCCCTATTCCAAGGTTTGGGGCGCGCGGGCGGCGGTTTCGGCCCGGCGGACCTGCCCGAATGCGGCCTCGACCGCATCCTGGCTCAGCAGTTCCGGCAAGGCCAGGCCGTCCGGTACGCCGGGGCCGTAGACCGCGTTGAAGGGGATGCCGTAGCGCCCGAAACCGGCCAGATAGCTGGAAATGGCGTCGCTCGGCAGGGTCCAGTCGCCGCGCATGCGCACCACCTCGGGATCAGTCAGCAGGGCGGCAACGCTGTCGCTGTTCAGCACCAGCTTCTTGTTCACCTGGCAGGTGATGCACCAGTCGGCGGTGACGTCGACGAAAACCACCCGGCCCTCGGCCACCAGTCCCGGGATGGCCGCCGCGTCCAGCGGCTGCCAGGCCAGATCGCTTGTCGCCGTCTGCTGCGGCGCCGGTTTCCCCGGCAGACCGGCCGGCAGCGCGAAGGCGGCCAGGGCCAGCACCGCGGCCAGCGCCGAGGTGGCGAAGCGGTTGTGCGCCATCAGGTTGGGACCTTTCCACAGCACCAGACCCAGGCCGAGCAGCAGCCCGCCGCTCAGCACCGCCGCCAGCAGGCCGACCTGGGCGGCCAGGACGCTGAGCAGCCAAACCGCCGTGGCCGCCAGCAGCAGCCCCAGGAGGCGGCGCAGGGTCACCATCCAGTGGCCCGGGCGCGGCAGCCAGGCGACCAGCCGCGGGACCGCCGCCACCAGCAGGTAGGGCAGCGCCAGGCCGAGGCCGAGGGCGGTGAAGATGAGGTAGATCTCCAGCGCGCCGCGCGCCAGGGCGAAGCCGACGGAGGTGCCGAGGAAGGGCGCCGAGCAGGGCGTCGCCAGCAGGGTCGCCAGGGCGCCGGTGGCGAAGTTGCCCAGGAGGCTGTGGTCTTCGTGGCCGGTGCCTTTCGCGGCCAGGCGGCCGACGAAGCCGGGCAGCGGCACCTCGAAGAACCCCATGAGGTTGTAGGCGAAGAGCGTCATGACCAGGGCCAGGGCGCTGAGGAACAGCGGCTGCTGGAACTGGATGCCCCAGCCTACCGCCAGGCCGGCGGCCTTCAGCGCCACCGCCAGGCTGGCCAGCACCAGGAAGGAGAAGATCACGCCCGCCGCCGAGGCCAGGAAGCTGAGGCGCACGGCGGCGCCTTCGCGCCCGCCCTGCTGCACCACCGAGAGCAGCTTGATGGAGAGCACCGGCAGGACGCAGGGCATGAGGTTGAGGATCAGGCCGCCGAGCAGGGCCAGGCCCAGAAGGCCGGCGAACGCCGCCAGGTCGGGCGCCGGGGGCACCGGCGGCGTCTGGAAGCGCGCCACCGCCTCGCTTTCGATGCCGCGCAGCCCGTCGGTCACGGTCACGGTGACGGCCTTGCCCTCCAGCACCTTGTCGGGCAGCACCGTGGTCGCCGCAACGCTGAGCGTCGCCTGCTTGTCGCCGTCGCTCAAGCGCACCTCCGGCACGCCGAAGGTGAAGCCCGGCGGTCCCTCCACCAGCAGGTCCGGTGCCTGGAAGGGCCGCTCGGAACGGGCGGTGACCTGCAGCCGCGGCGCCTGCAGCGAACCGGTGAGGGTCACCTCGGTGATGCCGAGGCCGCGCTCGGCGCCGAGACCCGGCACCTGGCCGCGGAAGCTTTCGATGAGGAAGGCCTGCGGCGCGCGTGCGCCCTCGCCGGGGGGCAGGTCGAGGCTGAGGTCGGCCGTGTAGGGAATGCAGATCTCTTCGCAGAGCAGGTAGTCGACCTTGGCGCGCAGCCGCAGGGGCGCGCCCGGGCGCTCGGCCTCGGCCCGGACGGGCAGCACGATCTGGTCGCCGTAGCCGAAGGTCTCCAGGCCGAAGAGGGAGAAGCGGTGCGGCACGGGCCAGGCGATCTCCGCCTGTTTCAGGTTCTCCGAGCCGCTCCAATCGACCCGCGGCGGCAGCCCGGCATCACCCGGCGAGCGCCAGTAGATCTTCCAGCCCGGCTGCAGATCGAACTCCAGGCCCAGGTCGACGGCCTCGCCGGCGAGCGACTGCTGGGCGCTGATCAGGCGCAGGCGGCCCTGCGCTTCCTCGGCCCAGCCGCTGGCCGCGGCGAAGCCGCTCTGGGGCGCCAGGACCAGCGCGCCCCCAAAGACCAGAAATCCGGCCAGGAGCCCCGCAGCGAAGGCTTTATGTTTCAAGGCCTTAAACAACAATCGCTTCCACCGAAAGGTGCCGACCCCCGGCATATAGACGGCTGGGGCCGGAATATCCAGCCCCGGCCCTGCGGGTCTCACGACATCGTGTGCCCCCCAGTATAGCCCCAAGACCCCGCCGGAAAGGCCCCAAGTCCCGCGGCACAGGGAGGCCGCGCGGGATGGTCCCGAAAAAACACCACCGCGGCCATTGTAGGGACTGCGCCGGACCGCTAGATTCTCAAGTGATGCAGGACGAAGAATACCTTACCGGCCAGTTGCTGATCGCCATGCCCGGGATGCGCGATTCCCGCTTCGCGCGCAGCGTCATCTACGTCTGCGCGCACCATCCCGAGGGCGCCATGGGCCTGGTCATCAACCGCCTGGTCGGGGCCATCACCTTCCCCGACCTGCTGGCCCAGCTCGGCATCGGCCCGCCGACCATCGACGAGGAGATCCGCGTGCACTTCGGCGGTCCGGTGGAATCCGGCCGCGGCTTCGTGCTGCACTCCGGCGAGTACCGCCAGGAAAGCACCCTGCAGGTGGACGAGGCCGTCGCCCTCACGGCGACGGTGGACATCCTGCGCGACATCGCCCACGGCCAGGGCCCGCGCCGCAGCCTGCTGGCGCTGGGCTACGCCGGCTGGGGGCCCGGGCAGCTCGATTCCGAGATCCAGGCCAACGGCTGGCTGCACGTCGCCCCCGACGAGGACCTGGTCTTCGACGAGTCCCTCGACAACAAGTGGGAACGCGCCATCGCCAAGCTGGGCGTCGACGTCTCCATGCTCTCCGGCGACGCCGGTCACGCGTGATTTGATTCGCGGAGAAGACTGTTTCGCGATTGAACCCAAGGGCGCGGGCTGAAGCTCGGCCGCCGCCGCGCGCTTTCATAGACTTCCTCCCTCCCCCACCATAGACTCCATCCCGGGGAGTACCAGAAAATGGCCGAGGGGCGCGTTCAAAGAAGGCTGGCTGCGATTCTGGCCGCCGACGTGGCGGGCTACTCCCGGCTGATGGGCGAGGATGAAGAGGGTACGCTGGCCACCCTGACCGCCCACCTCTCCGAGTTGATTGAGCCGTGCATAACCGAACACCGCGGGCGCATCGTCAAGACGACGGGCGACGGGCTGCTCGCGGAGTTCGCCAGCGTCGTCGACGCCGTGGACTGCGCGCTTGTGCTGCAAGACGGTATGCGCAAGCGCAACGGCCCGGTTCCCGATGCCCGGCGCATAGAGTTTCGAATCGGCGTCAACCTGGGCGACGTGATCATCCAGGACGACGACGTCTTCGGCGACGGCGTGAACGTGGCCGCACGCATCGAGGGCCTGGCCAAGCCCGGCGGGATCTGCCTCTCGCGCGCAGCACGGGACCAGGTGCGCGACCGCCTGGCCATCGCGCTCCACGACCTGGGAGAGGTCGCCGTCAAGAACATCGCCCGGCCCGTTCGCTGTTTTGCCGTGGTGTCCGACACGGCCGGCGAAGGCACATCGCAGGAAGCGCCGCCACCCGAGCCGGCGGCGAAAGCATCCGAAAAACCTTCTGTCGCCGTGCTGCCCTTCGACAACATGAGTGGAGACCCGGAGCAGGACTACTTCGCCGACGGCATGTCGGAGGACATCATCACGGCACTCTCGAAACTTCGCTGGTTCTTCGTAATCGCGCGCAATTCGACCTTCTCCTACAAGGGAAAAACACCCGATGTGCGCCAGGTCGCACGGGACCTCGGCGTGCGCTACGTCCTCGAGGGCAGCGTGCGCAAGGCCGGCAATCGCCTGCGGATCGCCGCGCAGCTGATCGATGGCGATACCGGGAATCACCTATGGGCGGAGCGCTACGACCGGCAGGTGGAGGACATCTTCGCGGTGCAGGACGAGATCACGCAGCGGGTCGTCGGCGCGATCGAGCCCCAGCTCTACGCTGCCGAGAATCTGCGCATCCAAAGCAAGCCTCCCGAGAGCCTGGATGCCTGGGGCTGCGTCATTCGAAGCCTCTGGCACCTGGGGCGCTTCACGAAGAGCGACAACGAGGAGGCGCGGCAACTCCTGCGGCAGGCCGTTGCGCTCAGCCCCAACTATGCCAAGGCGCACAGTGTGCTGGCCTTTGCCGAGGCCCGCATGGTGTTCTTCGGGGGTGACATAGAAACAACCCTGTCCACCGCCCGCGAGATCGCGCAAACCGCGGTCGCATTGGACGATGATGACCCTTGGGGTTATTTCTCGGTGGGCTATATCGTCTGCTTCACCAGCGACTACGACGATGCCATCGCCTGGTATCGCCGGGCGATCGAGCGGAACGAAAACTTTGCGCTCGCGCACGGCAACATGGCGGCAGCCCTCGCTCTCGGGGGCCAGCCCGATGCGGCGATCGAGGCCGTTGACCTGGCCATCCGCATGAGCCCGCGGGATCCGTTCAACTATTCATACCTGCATTTCGCCGCGATCGCGCATTTCGCAGCGGAACGCTATGCCGAGGGGATTTCCTGTGAAGAACAGGCCTTGCGGGAGCGCCCCAATTTCATGCCGGCGCTGCGCTTCCTCGCGGCCTGCCATGCCGGACTCGGAGAGATGGACGAGGCGCGAAGCGCCATCGCAGAAGTGCTGCGCCTGGCACCGGAAAGCTCGATCAAGAGAGATGTCTATGGCCAGGTCGCCTACGCCCGCGCAAACGACAGAGAGCGCTATGCGGCGGCCCTGCGGCAGGCGGGCCTGCCCGAAGAGTGACCGCAGCGGGCAAGAGTTTGTCCGGCCCCGAGGCCCGGCCTCAAACCAGCGGCAGGTAGTCGTATTCGCCAATGCCCTGGAGGACGAGGATCGTCATCGAGCCGTCGCCGCCATTGGTGACCAGATGCGGCCGTCCCGGCGGCACGGCATAGGTTTCCCCCGGCCCGAGCACCACCTCTTCCTTGGGCTCTTGAAGAAACAATCGAAGCCTTCCCGCGATGACGTAGAAGGTATCGGTGATGTTCGTGTGGCTGTGCCAGGGCACGCTCTGCGTCGGGCTCAGCTGCATCTCGCTGATCCTGAAGCCCGGACGCTCCAGGTGATATTGCCGCCGCTCGACCTCGTAGAGGTGACTGGCGTCCTTGATCGGCTCGGGTTTGCCTGCAGCCATGATCCCACCTTCCTTCTTTGATCGAGAGTCCCGCGCCTCCGGAACGCCGGGCGCCTCTCACTCAAGGTAGTCATATTCTTTTCTTTGGTAAGGGGGCCTAGAGCCGGGGGTCGTCGCGCAGCATTTCGAACAGCAGGTGGTCCTGCCACTTACCGTTGATGCGCAGGTACTGGCGGGCGTAGCCCTCCTGCCGGAAGCCGACCTTGAGCAGCAGGCTGCGGCTGGCGTCGTTGTGCGGCAGGCAGGCCGCCTCGACCCGGTGCAGGGCCAGTTCCTCGAAGGCAAACTCGACGACGGCCGAGACCGCCTCGGTCATGAAGCCCTGGCGGGCGAAGCGCTCGCCGATCCAATAGCCCATGCTGGCGGCCTGGGCGACGCCGCGGCGCACGTTGGAGAGGGTGACGCCGCCCATCAGCGCGTTGTCGGAGAGGCGGTGGACCAGGAAGCTGAAGCCGGTGCCCTGGCGCCATTCCTGGTTATAGGCGCGCAGACGGCGGCGGAAGGCATGGCGGCCCAGGGCGTCATGCGGCCAGGTCGGCTCCCAGGGCGTCAGGAAATCGCGGCTCTCGTCGCGCAGGCCGGCCCAGGCCTTCCAGTCGCTCATGCGCGGCGGCACCAGGAAGACGCGCGGCCCCTCGAGGCGGATGGCCTGCGGGCTCTCGCCGCGGAAGACCGTGAAGAGCATGGCCCGCCCCTTCCCGTCAGCCGAAGCGCGCGGCGATCCGCTCGGCGCTCTCCAGGTGCGCGAGGGGACCGATGGCGGTCAGGGTGGGCGGGCTGGCCAGCAGGCGTCCGGCGACGCGCACCACGTCTTCGCGGCTCACCGCCGCGATCTTCGCCAGAACCTCGTCGAGCGGCTGCGGGCGGCCGTAGATCAGGATCTGCTGGGCCAGCTGCTCGGCGCGCGAGCTGGAGCGCTCGCGGCTCATCAGCAGGGAGGCGCGCACCTGGGCGCGGGCGCGCTCCAGTTCCTCGGGCGTCACGCCGCTGGTCAGCTGGGCCAGCTCGTCGCAGACCACCGGCACCAGTTCCTCGACCTCGCGGCTGCCGGTGCCGGCGTAGAGGCCGAAGATGCCGCCGTCGACGAAGGCCGAGTGGAAGGAATAGATCGAGTAGACCAGCCCGCGCTTCTCCCTCACCTCCTGGAACAGCCGCGACGACATGCCGCCGCCGAACAGCATGGAGAGCAGGTTCATGGCGTAGTAGTCGGCGTCCAGGTAGCCGACGCCTTCGAAGCCGAGCAGCAGGTGGACCTGCTCCAGCTCGCGCGCCTCGCGGCGGTCGCCGCCGCGATAGTCGGCGGGGTCGGTGGCGCCGTTGCACTGGAAGCCCTCGTGGGTGAAGGCCCCGGCCACCATGTCGACGAAGCGCTCGTGCTCGACCTGGCCGGCGGCGGCCACCACCGTCTGCTCCGGGCCGTAGTGGCCGCGCAGGTAGTCCCAGAGCGACTCCCGCTTGAGGGCGCTGACCGTGTGGCTCTCGCCCAGCACCGGGCGGCCGAGGGCCTGGTCGGGATAGGCGGTTTCCTGGAAGTGGTCGAAGACGATGTCGTCGGGCGTGTCGTAGGCCTGGCCGATCTCCTGCAGCACCACCGCGCGCTCGCGCTCCAGCTCCTCCTCCAGGAAGGTCGAGTGCTGCAGGATGTCGGCGATGATGTCGAGGGCCAGCGGCGCATCCTCGGACAGCACCTTGGCGTAGAAGGCGGTGTTCTCGCGGCTGGTGTAGGCGTTCAAGTGCCCGCCCACGGCCTCGATCTCCACCGCGATGTCCTGGGCCGAGCGGCGCTCGGTGCCCTTGAAGGCCATGTGTTCCAGCAGGTGGGCGATGCCGTTCAGCTCCGCCGTCTCGTGGCGCGTCCCGGCCCCGACCCAGGCGCCCAGCGACACCGTGGCCGCATCCGGCATGGTGTCGGTGGCGACCGTCAGGCCGGACGGCAGCCGCGTGACCTCTACGCTCATGCGGCGCCCTTCTGACGCTGCTTGGCGCTTTGGGGGGGATCCTGCCGCTGGCTGCGGATGTAGTCCTGCAACGCAACGAGATCGTTCGGCAAAGCCACGCAGCGCTCCTCACGGTCGTAGAGGTCGGCCAGGCGCGGCGGCAGCTCCGGGCGCAGGCCCGAGGCCTTCTCCACCGCGTCGGGGAACTTCGCCGGATGCGCGGTCGCCAGGGCGACGACGGCGGCGATTTCCGGGCGGACCTCGGCGCGCGCGGCCGCCGTGGCGATGGCCGTGTGCGGATCCAGCAGCTCGCCGCAGGACCTGAGCCGCGCGGCGATCTCCGCCGAGGTCTGCGCGTCGTCGAAGCGCTGCGCGTCGAAGAGGCGGCGCAGGCGCTGAAGCTGCTCGGCGCTGACGGCGAACTCGCCGGACTGGCGGAAGCTCTGCATGATGCGGCGAACCTGGGCGCCGTCACCGTCCAGCACGTCGTAGAGAAGGCGCTCGAAGTTGGAGGAGACCTGGATATCCATCGACGGCGAGATGGTGGGGCTGACCCCCGTGATCTTCATGCTGCCGCTCTCGAAGAAGCGGGTCAGGATGTCGTTCTTGTTGGAGCCGACGATGAGCTGGGCCACCGGCAGGCCCATGCGCCCGGCCCCGTAGGCGGCAAAGACATTGCCGAAGTTGCCGCTCGGCACCGAGAAGGCGACGGCGCGGTCGGGCGCGCCCAGAGCCACCCCGGCGACGAAGTAGTAGACGATCTGGGCCATGATCCGCGCCCAGTTGATGGAGTTCACCGCCGAGAGGTTCATGTCGTCGCGGAAGGCGAGGTCGTTGAACATCGCCTTCACCTGGTCCTGGCAGTCGTCGAAGGTGCCTTCCAGGGCGATGTTGTAGACGTTGGGCGCCAGCACCGTGGTCATCTGGCGGCGCTGCACTTCCGAGACCCGGCCCTTTGGGTGCAGCATGAAGACGTCGATCTGGGCGCGGTCGCGGCAGGCCTCGATGGCCGCCGAGCCGGTGTCGCCGGAGGTCGCGCCGACGATGGTGACGCGCTCGCCGCGCTCGGCCAGCACGTGGTCGAAAAGGCGGCCCAGAAGCTGCAGGGCGTAGTCCTTGAAGGCCAGCGTCGGCCCGTGGAACAGCTCCATCAGCCAGGTGCGCGCGTCGAGCTGCTTCAGGGGCGCCACGGCGGCGTGATCGAAACCGGCGTAAGTTTCGTCCAGGATGCCCTTCAGATCGCCGTCGGAGATGGCGCCGCCGACGAAGGGCCGTGTGACCGCGAAGGCGACCTCGGCATAGGGCCTGCCGGCGAAGCTGCGGATCTCCTCGGCCGAGAATTCCGGCCAGCTTTCGGGCAGGTAGAGCCCGCCGTCGCGGGCCAGCCCGGCCAGCAGGACCTCGTCAAAGGAGAGTTCCGGAGCCTCGCCCCGGGTGGATACGTACTTCATCGCCAGCGGTCCATGGGTTCCCTTCGCGGAAAGGCTAATCTAGACACGGCGAAGGGGGCGCCGCAACCCACGGCACCCCCTTGCCTGCCCCCGGCGGGGGGCCGGAACCCGGTAAGTTAACCTTTGAACTGCAGCACGTTGTTGTGCTCGTTCTGCTCCTTGACCTGATCCGCCGAGTCGGCGGTGAGGCTGATCCGCTTGGCGTCCTTCACGGGCAGCCCGAAATCCACCACCACCACGGTCTTGGCGCCGGCCTTCAGGGCCTTCACCGGCACCCTGCGGACGACGTTCTTGCCGCCCTGCCGGTAGACCGCCTTCAGCTTGCTGGCGCCGGCCGAGCCCGCACCGCCGTTAACCACGCGGACGCGCAGCCGGTTCTCGTTCCTGCCCGGTCTGGCCTGCTGGATTTTCAGGTCCGGCAGCAGCGTCGTCAGGGCCAGCTGCGCAGCGGCCTGGGGGGCATCCTGCCCGCGGGGCTGCACAGTCAGGCCGCCCTCACCCCCCAGCACGGCGGTATTGACCGCCGGGAAGTAGCACTTGATCGTGTAGGGCTTCTTCGGCACCGAGGCGACGACGGTGTTATTCGCATTGGTCAGGTTGAAGCCGATCTGGATCGTCTGCTGCTTCGGCTGATCCTGCGGGGCCGGCGCCGCCGCCTCGAAAGACCCGATGTCGGACGTCCAGTCGAGATCGCGTTCGCCGCCCAGCAACACCGTCTCGCCGGCATCGATTTGGTAGGCCTGCGGCTGGGAGATGTAGTAGTCGCCCACGAAGACGCCGACACCGGACATATCGGCATTCTGCGCCTCGACCTTGGCGTAGAGCTTCACCTTGCCATAGCAGACCTGGCGCCCGACCTTGACCTTGTCGAAGGGCACCACGTCGATCTCGACGGTCGGCGGCATGAGGGCCTGGAAGCTCGGCCCCTTGCAGTCCATCTCGTAGGCCTGCTTGGCCGACTCGAAGTCATGGCTGACGCCGACGATATGCACCTTGCCGGTTTCCGGGCCGTCCTGGTCGATCGGCACGTCGTAGTCGTGATCGAACATCGCGACGCCGCTGTGATCGGTCTCGACGCTGTGGATGTCGCTCTGGTGGCCGGCGTCATCCTTGTAGCGGAACTTGACCTTCATGTTGGGCTCGGAGGTCTCGATCACGCCTGAAAGGGTGATGCTGCACTTTTCGCCGGTGATCCCCGGCTGCTCCAGCACCGCGAGGGTCGCCTTCCTGACGAAGGGCGGCACCGGGTCGCGGTGGGGCGGTGCCTCCACGTGCTCGATCTCCGGCGAGCCCTGGCAGACCAGGGTGATCTTCTTGAGGTCCTCCCACTCCAGGTCATTGTCGCTGTCCCCGTAGGAATCGAAGACAAGCCCACCTGGCCTGGAGTCATACTGAAGCTGCGCTCGCACGCCCAGCTCGATGAAGCGGTCCTCACCGAAGATATCTGCCTCGGACTTGCCTTCGTTGCGCAGCCGATTGGCGAGGGCATCGCAATGGTCCAGGGCCAGGCTCCGGTACGCGAAAGAGGGGACTTCCAACGTCAATAGCCGGCTAATCTCCTTCGGCCTCTCTTTTCGACGAAAGGTCTCCGTATGGCCGGGTTCCTTGAAGTCGAACCAGGGGAGACCCTGTTCCTCGCGGCGCTGCGTCCCTATCGTCAGCCAGCTGTGGATGCTTTTCAGCCGGCCGCCGGTCTTGATGTTCACCTGGACATCGGCAGTGATGGGGGTTTGCGACGCGATGTCGGTGTAGCTGGTGCCATCGGTTTCGATTTGGATGACGCTCGGCGCGACGCGCACCGTGAACACCTGGTTGGCGGAGCCCGAGCCGGCGGCGGCCGGAGAGGCTTGCAGGCCGCCGAGCATCAGGACGGCGGCGGCGGCGAAAGATGTGCGGAAAGATGTACGGCATGACATGGTTCTTCTCCTCTTGCAGAAAGTTCGAAGGGATAACGGAACCACTGGTGCTGTCGGATAGGTCGCCCGGGCGGTATTCCCGGTTCAGCACACAACCCTGGGCCTCGGCCTTGACCCCGGATTGTCACAGCCGTGCATAGGAAAAGGCCCGCCGTCAGGCGGGCCTTCCCATTCTTCAAACTGTCGGGCAACCATCGATCAGTCGATCGCACCGCCGGCGGCATCACGGCCCGGGGCGTCGCGGCCCGGGGCGTCGCGGCCCGGGGTGTCCCGGTCACGGCCCGGCCTGTCGCGATCGTCGCGCTGCTCTTCCTCGGCCGCGGCGACCGAGTGGCGGCGCAGCTCCTCGTCCTCGCAGCTGACGCTGACGGCGTCGAAGGTGGAGATCACCTCGTTGGGGGCCACGATCTTGACGCGGAAGCTCTGCTCCCGCAGGCCCTTGGAGGGATCCTCGGTTTCCGCCGTGCCGAACAGCCGCTCGAAGAAGTCCGGCTCGGACTCCGCCGGGCGCGCCGGCGCATCGAACTTCACCAGCGACGGATCGGTCTCGCCGTCCTCGAGCTTGGCCAGGGCCACCATGTGGTCCACGCGGGCACCGAAGAGGCCGTCATCGCGGGCGCCGGCCCGGGTCTTGAAGACCTGCGAGGTGCGGCCGTCCAGGGTCTCGATCTGGTAGGCCAGGGTCCCCGGCGACTGGGCGCCGAGATCGATCTGCAGCATGAAGGCGCGCGGGCAGGAGCCGGCCATCTTGATCGGCATCACGTTGAGGCCGGCGCTGGTGGCGGCGAAGGTGTCGCTGCGCGCGGCCAGCTGGGCGGCCATCTGGTCGACCAGACCCTGCTGGTCCGCCTGAGCCGCGCCGCCGAGGGCGCCGGACAGGCCGAGGGCCAGGAGCGAGGCCCTGAGCCCCCGCGAAACGGAGTACTTGTGCATCGGATCTCTCCACTTCCCTTATGGTTCGGTTTCCCATAGGTCGCGGAGAGCCCTGCGCCGGTTCAAACAGGGTGAATGATTTGTAAACGCCTGCGATAAATCTTTTCTAAATCAGATGATTACGGGAGATACCTTGCCTTCAGGTGGGCCTCGAAGATCTTGGGGTTCAGGGGGGCGCCGGTGGCTTTCTCCAGGATCTGCTCGAAACCGGCCGAGGAGGCCTGGGCGTGGACGTGCTCGGCCAGCCAGCCCATGAGCGGCGCGAAGTTGCCCTGGCCCAGCGCCTCCGGGATCTCCGGGCGGGCCATTTTGGCGGCGGCGAAGAGCTGCGCCGCGGTCATGGCCCCCAGGGTGTAGGTCGGGAAGTAGCCCCAGGCGCCGTCGTACCAGTGGATGTCCTGCAGGCAGCCCAGGCGGTCCTCCGGCGGGGTGACGCCGAGCAATTCCTGCATGCCCTTGTTCCATTCGCTGGGCAGGGCCTCCAGCTCCATCTCCCCGGCGATCAGCGCCTTTTCCAGGCGGTAGCGCAGGATGACGTGGGCCGGGTAGGTCACCTCGTCGGCATCGACGCGGATGAAGTCCGGCTCGACCTTGTTGTAGTGGCGCAGCAGGTTGTCGGCCCCCCAGGCCGGGCCCGAGCCGCCGAAGGCCTCTCGCGCCAGGGGTGCCAGGAACTCCACGAACTCGCGGCTGCGGCAGGCCTGCATCTCGACCATGAGGGACTGGCTCTCGTGCATGGCCATGCCGCGCGCCTCGCCCACCGGCTGCAGGCGCCACTCGGCCGGCAGGCCGCGCTCGTACATGGCGTGGCCGGTTTCGTGCAGCACGCCCATGAGGGCGATCATGAAGTCGTCCTCGTTGTAGCGGGTGGTGATGCGCACGTCGTCGGGCACGCCGCCGCAGAAGGGATGCAGGGAGACGTCGAGGCGGCCGTGCTCGAAGTCGAAGCCGACGGCGGCCATGAGCTTGCGGGCCAGGGCCTCCTGCTTTTCGATCGGAAAGGGCCCTTCCAGGGGCAGCGGCGCCGGCTGGGCCGCCTGGCGGTCCAGCACGTCGGAGAGGAAGCCCGGCAGGAAGGCGGCAAGGTCGGCGAAAACCGCGTCGATGCGCGCCGACTTGCCGCCCGGCTCGTACTCGTCCAGCAGGGCGTCGTAGAGCGAGCAGCCCAGGCGCTCGGCCTTGGCCGCCGCCGCCTGGCGGGTCAGGTTCAGCACCTCCTTCAGGGCCGGCAGGACAGCGGCGAAGTCGGACTTGGGCCGCGCCTGGCGCCAGATCATCTCGCAGCGCTTACAGGCCTTGGAGAGCGCCTCGACCAGGTCGCTTTCCAGGGCCGTGGCGTGCAGCCAGCGCCGGCGCATCTCGGCCAGGTTCGCCTGGGTCCAGGAATCCAGACCCTTGGTCTCCGCCGAGGCCCGGTCGAAGAGCTCGTCCAGGTTGGGGTCGGTCAGGATCTCGTGGCAGACCACGCTGAGGGTCGCCAGCTGCTCGGTGCGCGCCTCGGCGCCGCCGGCCGGCATCATCGCCGACATATCCCAGCCCAGCATGCCCGCCGCCTCCTGCAGGGCGTGCAGGCGCTTGAATTTCTTGGAGAGTTCTTCGTAAGCGGTCATGCGAGATCATTCCTAGCGTCAGACAAAGCCACGCATTCTAGGTGGCGCGCCGGCGGTTCCACATCAAGATACCTGCGCGCTCAGGCCTCCGAGGAAGGCTCTTCTTCGCGGCGGTAGTGGAAGAGGAAGTAGATCACCACCAGGATGACGGCGAAGGAATACCAGGTGATGGCGTATTCCAGGTGGTCGTTCTTCAGCTGGATGCGGGTCTGGCCGCCGATCGGCAGGCCGCCGGGAACCTCCGAGGCCACGGCGTCGGCGTAAACCTCCTCGATGATCGGGCGGTCCACGTAATCCGCCATGACCGGCAGGTCGAGCCAGAAGTAGAAGCGCTCCTGCGGATCGTTGGGCGGCTTGGCGAAGTCGAAGCCCTTCCAGCCGTCAGTGCGCAGCAGGGCCTCGATCTCGATCCCGCCTTCCAGCTGCCCTTCGGCGCGGGTCGCCGGATCGCGCTTGGCCTCCGGCACCCAGCCGCGGTTCACCAGGATGGTGCGGCCGTCGTCCAATTCGAAGGGGGTCACCACGTTGAGGCCGACCCGCCCGCTCTCGGTGCGGGCGCCCAGGTAGAACTCCTGGTCGTTGAGGAAGCGGCCCTTCAGGTTGACGCGGGTGAACTCGAGCGCCCCGGGGTCGGGGAAGCCGGCCGGCAGCGCGATCCCCGGCGGCTGCGAGCGCTCCTGCCGGATGGCGATCTGCTCTTCCTTCCAGTAGAGGCGCTGGACCTGCCAGGTGCCGAGCCCCAGCAGGATGATCAGGGCGGGGATGGTGAAGACGGTGGCCCAGAGGGTCGGCCGGAAGCGCCGCTTGCCCCCGCCCCCGCCGAAGCTTTCAGGCGCGCTCATTTTTCGTCTTCGCTGTAGTCGCCCTCGGAGTAGTCGAGGGTGCCGCTGTCGCTGGCGTGGTGGCGGAACTGCTGGGCCACCAGGAAGCCCTTCATGGGCCGCAGCAGGGCCAGGGCGACGATCACCACCGGGATGGGCCAGAGCACCACATGCACCCACCAGGGCGGCTCGAAGGAGAACTCGACCCAGAACACCAGCGGCATGAAGATGGCGCCGAGGAAGAAGATGACGAAGACCGCCGGGCCGTCGCCGGCGTCCTGCTTGCGCAGATCCAGGCCGCAGACGTTGCAGCGCTCGGCGATCTTGAGCACCCCGGAGAAGAGCTTGCCCTTGCCGCAGCGCGGGCAGCGGCACAGCAGGCCGGTGAGTACCGCCGAGGGCGGCTCCGGCGGCAGATCGCCCGAAGCGTTGTCACCGGGGCCGCCCGGCCCAAGGGAATGGGGCGCCGTCATGACGGCGCCCCTTCAGCTGCGCCGCCGGGGCGCGCGGCCCCGCGGCTGTGGATTTTGGTCCGGCTGGCGATCAGTTGCCTCCCCACCAGTAGACGCAGATGAAGAGGAAGAGCCACACCACGTCGACGAAGTGCCAGTACCAGGCCGCCGCCTCGAAGCCGAAGTGGTGATCCGGCTTGAAGTGGCCGGCGTAGGCCCGGAAGAAGCAGACGATCAGGAAGATCGTGCCGACGATGACGTGGAAGCCGTGGAAGCCGGTCGCCATGAAGAAGGTCGAGGCGTAGATCCCGTCGGTGAAGCCGAAGGCCGCGTGGCTGTACTCATAGGCCTGGACGCCGGTGAACAGCATGCCCAGCAGGATGGTCAGCGCCAGGCCCTGCAGCAGGCCGTTGCGGTCGCCGTGGATCAGCGCGTGGTGCGCCCAGGTCACGGTGCAGCCCGACAGCAGCAGGATCATGGTGTTGAGGAACGGCAGATGGAAGGCGTCGAAGACCTCGGTGCCGGCCGGCGGCCAGACGCCGCCGGTGAATTCGCTGCGCGCCACCTGCTTGACCTCGCCCGGAAACAGGCTGGCGTCGAAGAAGGCCCAGAAGAAGGCGGCGAAGAACATCACCTCGGAAGCGATGAAGAGGATCATGCCGTAGCGCAGGCCGAGCTGCACCACCTTGGTGTGGTGGCCCTGGTGCACGGCTTCCTTGATGACGTCGCGCCACCACAGGAACATGGTCGCCAGCACCAGCAGAACGCCGACCGGCAGCAACCAGCCGGTGACGTCGTGCATGAACAGCACCATGCCGACGGCCAGCACGCCGCCGGAGACCGCACCCATGAAAGGCCAGGGGCTCGGGTCCACCAGGTGGTAAGGATGGTTCGGTTGGTCGTGGCCAGCACTCATGGTCATTCCCCGCTCTAAATCGCCGTTTGGCTCCGGCCGGTCCCCTTGACGTTCTCTCGGGAGACCTCTTGTCAATTTCCACTGCCCGTGACGGCCGCAGCCGCCCGCAGGCCTTTGCTCACGCCGTGCCCGCTGCCCGGGCACGGAAAATTCAGTTCACTGACGTTCCCCCGGCCTCCGCCGTGCCGGCGGGCGCCTGCAGGTGGCCGAGCTGCTGTTCGGCATCCAGCTCCCTCTGCGCGTCCTCGTCGACGAACATGGTGTAGGACAGGGTGATGGTATCCACTTCCCGCAGGTTCGGGTCGTTTTCGATCTCCGGATCGACGAAGAATGTGACCGGCATGTCGGCCTCCCCGCCCCCGGCGAGCTGCTGCTCGGTGAAGCAGAAGCACTGCACCTTGTTGAAGTAGGGCCCGGCCTTCAGCGGCGTCACGTTGAAGGTCGCCGTGCCGACGGTGGTGCGGGCCGAGAGGTTGCGGGCGTGGAAGAACGCCAGGCCGGATTCACCCACCCGCAATTTCACCTCGCGCTGCACCGGCTGGAAAGCCCAGGGCAGGTGCGGATCCACGTCACTGTTGAAGCGCACGGTGATGATCCGTTCGCCGACCTTTTCCGGCGCCGCGTCGGCCACCTGGGTGGTGCCGCCGTAGCCGGTGACCTGGCAGAACAGCTGGTAGAGCGGCACCGAGGCGTAGGCCGCCCCGATCATGCCGGCAACCACGCCGACCAGGGCCAGGCCCAGGCGCCGGTTCGCCTTGGAGCGGTTCTTCGAATCCTTCCGCTGCGCCATGCTCAGCCTCCGCCCATGCGGATGATGGAGACGATGTAGACGATGACGACGAAAGCCATCAGGGCGGCAAAGAGCGCCCAGTTCTTTTTTCGCTGCCGCCTCAAGCGGTCCTTTTCGTCGTCGCCGGCCATGAACATCAGCCCATCAACCCGTAAAAGCCGTTCGCCCCGAAGAAACCGCCGCCATGGGCCGCAAGGCCCGGCGCCCGGTCGATGATCAGCAGGGTGAAGAGAACGAAGAGGTAGAGGATCGAATAGCCGAACAGCTGGCGGGCGACGCGGTCGCCGCCCTGGTCGGCGGGGCTGCGCAGCACCGCGCCGGCCAGCAGCACGAAGAAGGCGCCCATCACCGCCGCCACCACGCCGTAGACGGCGCCCGCGGTGCCCAGCAGGGCCGGCAGTACGCCCAGCGGCGCCAGCAACAGGCTGTAGGCCATGATCTGGCGCTTGGTGGCCGCACGTCCGGCGACCACCGGCAACATCGGCACCTTGGCCTTGGCGTAATCGCCCTGGCGGTAGAGCGCCAGCGCCCAGAAGTGCGGCGGCGTCCAGAAGAAGATCAGGGCGAAGAGCACGATGGAATGCAGGTCCACCCCGCCGGTCACCGCCGCCCAGCCGATCATCGGCGGGAAGGCGCCGGCGGCGCCGCCGATGACGATGTTCTGCGGCGTGCGGCGCTTCAGCCAGATGGTATAGACAAAGACGTAGAAGGCGTTGGCCAGGGCCAGCAGGCCCGCCGCCACCCAGTTCACCGCCATGCCCATCAGCATGACCGAGAAGAGGCTGAGCACCACGCCAAAGGCCAGCGCCTCCTGCGGAGCCATCTTGCCGCGCGGCAGCGGGCGGCCGCGGGTGCGGTCCATCACCGCGTCGATGTCGCGCTCGTACCACATGTTGATGGCGCCGGCGGCCCCGGCGTTCACCGCGATGCAGAGCACGGCCACCGCCGCGAGGAAGGGATGGATTTCCCCCGGCGCCGCGAAAAGTCCGGCGAAGCCGCTGAAGACCACGAGGCTCATCACCCGCGGCTTCAGCAGCGCAAGGTAGTCGGAGACCTGACCACTGCCGCGGCGCAGGGCCCCGGCGTCGCCGGAAAAAGCCGTGCTCTCGGCACCTAGTCGAAGTGATAGATCACTCACTCAGTCGTCCTTCGCGCTTGCCCGGAAGCGGCACCACGGAGCCCCCCAGGAGTTCAATTGGGGTCTCAGTGGTGGCTGCCACCGCTGATCTGCGGCAGGTCGTTGAAGGTGTGGAACGGCGGCGGCGAGGAGACGGTCCACTCCAGGGTGGTGGCGCCTTCGCCCCAGTAATTGTCCGCCGTCACCCGACGCCCGGCCACCATCACGTAGATCGTCATGCCGATGAAGAACACCGTCGCCGCAATGGCGATGTAGGCGCCGTAGGAGGAAATCGCGTTCCAGCCCGCAAAGCCGTCGGGATAGTCGATGTAGCGGCGCGGCATGCCCGAGAGACCCAGGAAGTGCTGCGGGAAGAACGTCATGTTCACACCGACGAAGGTGACCCAGAAGTGCAGCTTGCCAGCCCATTCCGGGTACTCGCGGCCGGTCATCTTGCCGAACCAGTAGTAGAAGGCGGCGAAGATGCCGAAGACGGCGCCCAGGCTCAGCACGTAGTGGAAGTGCGCCACCACGTAGTAGGTGTCGTGCATGGCGATATCCATGCCGGCGTTGGCCAGCACCACGCCGGTGACGCCGCCGACGGTGAAGAGGAAGATGAAGCCCAGCGCCCAGACCATCGGCGTGGTGAAACGGATCGAGCCGCCCCACATCGTCGCGACCCAAGAGAAGATCTTCACGCCGGTCGGCACCGCGATGACCATGGTGGCCGCGGTGAAGTAGGCCTTGGTGTCGACATCCAGGCCCACGGCGTACATGTGGTGCGCCCAGACGATGAAACCGACGAAGCCGATCGACACCATGGCGTAGGCCATGCCCAGGTAGCCGAAGACCGGCTTGCGCGAGAAGGTCGACACGATGTGGCTGATGATGCCGAAGGCCGGCAGGATCATGATGTAGACCTCGGGGTGACCGAAGAACCAGAACAGGTGCTGGAACAGGATCGGGTCACCGCCGCCGGCGGGATCGAAGAAGTGGGTGCCGAAGTTGCGGTCTGTCAGCAGCATGGTGATGGCACCGCCCAGCACCGGCAGCGAGAGCAGCAGCAGGAAGGCGGTGATCAGGATCGACCAGACGAAGAGCGGCATCTTGTGCAGCGTCATGCCCGGCGCGCGCATGTTGAAGATCGTGGTGATGAAGTTGACGGCGCCCAGGATCGACGAGGCGCCGGCAAGGTGCAGCGCGAAGATCGCCATGTCGACGGACATGCCACCGTGTCCGAGCGGGCCGGACAGAGGTGGATAGACCGTCCAGCCGGTACCCGCGCCGGCATCGACGAAAGCCGAGCCCAGCAGCAGGAGGAAGGCAGGGATGATCAGCCAGAAGGAGATGTTGTTCATCCGCGGGAAGGCCATGTCCGGCGCGCCGATCATCAGCGGCACGAACCAGTTGCCGAAACCGCCGATCAGGGCCGGCATGACCACGAAGAACACCATGATGAGGCCGTGTGCCGTGATAATGACGTTCCACAGCTGGCCGTTGGGCTCGCCGTCCAGCAGCAGATACTGCACGCCCGGATCCTGCAGCTCCATGCGCATGACCAGCGAGAAGTAGGCGCCGACGATACCGGCGACGATGGAGAAGATCAGGTAGAGGGTGCCGATGTCCTTGTGGTTGGTCGAACAGAACCAACGCAGGAAGAAACCCGGCTTGTGGTCGTGATGCGCGTGCGCTTCGCTGCTGTGAGCCATTTTCGTCTCTTCCCTCACTCGGATGTCATGACGGCGGCGGAAGCCGCGGCGACCTTGACGGTCTCTTTTGTTTCTTCAGGCCGGCCCGCCGGTTCGTCGACGCGGGCGTACTCCTCGCGGGCCTTCTCGGTCCAGGCCGCGAACTCAGCCTTGCTGACCATATGGACCATGATCGGCATGTAGGCGTGGCCGGTGCCGCAGAGCTCCGAGCACTGGCCGTAGAAGGTCTGGCCCGCGTACTCGGCCGGAACATAGGCCCAGGTCTCGTTGTTGCGGCCCGGCACGGCGTCGAGCTTGATGCCGAACTGCGGCATGGCGAAGTTGTGCAGCACGTCGCTGGCGGTCACCAGGATGCGGATGTTGGTGTCGACCGGCAGCACCAGGGCGTTGTCGGCGGTCAGCAGGCGCGGCTGGCCGGGCTCCAGGTCCTCGTCGGCGACGATGTAGGAATCGAAGGTGAAGTTGCCGTGGTCGGGGTACTCGTAGGACCAGTACCACTGGCGGCCGATGGCCTTCACGGTGATGTCGGCGGACTGCACCTGGTCGGCGAAGTACAGCAGGCGGAAGGACGGGAAGGCGATGCCGATGAGGATCAGCACCGGGATCACGGTCCAGGCCAACTCCAGCGTCACGTTGTGGGTCGTCTTCGACGGGTTCGGGTTACGCTTCTCGGAGAAGCGGAACATCACCCAGAGCATCAGCACCAGCACGAAGAGCGTGATCACCGTGATGATGACCAGCAGGATGCTGTGGAAGCTGTGGATGCGCTCCATGACCGGCGTCACGGCATCCTGAAGGCCCAACTGATAGTTCTGCGGGGCGGCGAGCGCCTTCTCCGCGACCGAGGGGCCAAGCGTGAACAAAAAGGCGGCGGCAAGAACGCCCAGCCGGCTTAGGAATGTCATAGCTGCATTTCCCATCTTTCCTGCAAATCCTGTCGTCCGCCGCCCCTCGTTGCGCGTTGCCGCGATTTCAGTCCCCACGGAGGCGAGTCGGCACCAAGGCGAGCGAAAACTATACCAAGCCTCTTGCCTTCACAAGGCCGCGCAAAACGGCGGCTGGCCAGGGGTTTCGCTCCTCCCAGGTACGGCCATGATAGATCAAGCAGGCCGGCCTTTGGGGCCGGGAGACGGCAGGTGCGACCGAATGACGCAACTCCGGACACCTTGAATCCTCCCCGCCGCGCCCGGTCGCGCCACGCGCGACAAAACCGGGGGGTTCAATCCTTAGCGCCGTCTTCCCGCTCCAGGTGACGGCGCAGGCGGCGCAGGCCGAGCCAGATGAGCAGCGCCAGTACCGGGATCGAGGCGCCGGTTGCCAGTTCCGGACTGACCGGCAGGCCGGCGGCCTTGGCGCCCTTGGCCAGATAGCCGACCAGGCTGGCCACGTAATAGGTGATGGCGGCGATCGACAGGCCCTCGACGGTCTGCTGCAGGCGCAGCTGCAGGCGGGCGCGCCGGTTCATGGACTCCAGCAGGTCGCGGTTCTGCGCCTCCAGCTGGATGTCGACCCGGGTGCGCAGCAGCTGGCTGGCCCGCGCCACCCGCCGGGACAGGGCCTCCAGGCGCTCGGCCACCGCCTCGCAGGTGCGCATGGCCGGGGCCAGGCGGCGGTCGATGAACTCGCCGATGGTCTGCAGGCCCTCGATGCGCTGCTCGCGCAGCTCCTCGACGCGGCGCAGCACCAGGGCGTAGTAGGCCCTGGCGGCGCTGAAGCGGTAATTGGTGGCCGCGGCCACGTCCTCGATCTCCGAGGACAGCACCATCAGCTCGTCCAGCAGCTTGCGCTCGGCCCCCATGCCCTCGATCTCGGTCAGGCGGCCGGTGATGCCGGTCAGCCGGTCGCCGACGGCGGCCAGGCCGGCGCTGTGGCGCTTGGCGGCCGGAAAGGCCAGCAGCGCGGTCATGCGGTAGGTCTCGATCTCCAGCAGGCGCTGGACCAGGCGCCCGGCCTGGCGCGGCTTCAGGGAGCTGTCGCGCAGCAGGATGCGCCCGAAGCCGTCCTCCTGGACGCGGAAATCCATCCACAGGGTCGCCGCGCCGCCGGAGACCTGGCTGCCGACGACGCTGTCGTGGCCGAAAAGCGCCTGCAGGGCGGCAAGATCCGGATCCGGCGCGTCCTTGGCCAGCAGGTCCAGGTGCACCCCGACCAGCAGTTCGCCCGGCAGCCCGGCAATCCAGTCCCGGGGCACCAGGTCGAGGGCGTGGCCCGCGAAGGGCCCGTCGCTGAAGGGGCCGTTCAGGAAGAAGGTGTAGGTCGAGAACTCGGTATGGCGCTCCCACTTCAGGCGGAAGGCGCCGAGGTCGGCCATGAAATGATTGGTGTTCTCCGGCGGTCCGGCGACGCCGCGGCTGCGGCAGAGGTCGATGACGTGCTGGCGCTCGCTCTTGGCCGCGCCCTCGCCCGAGAGCAGCGCCAGGTGGCTGACCCGCTCCGGCGCCTGCAGCGTGGCAAAGGGGCGCGAATGCACCTCCGCATGCAGCGCCCCGCGCAGGGGATGGTTCCGCAGCCCCTCGATCATCTCCCCAACCTTCCCCTCCGGCCCGCCTGAGGCCCGCTTGCGGCCCCAGGGCCTTCAATCCGCCCGGGCCTGCGAAAAATCCGCGTCCCCGCCCCTGCCTTCACGCGGCAAGGATGTTACTCTGGCCCCGACGACCTATATTGAAGCCCAGTTTAAAGCAAGTTAGCCCCTCGACCGACACCATAGCAGAGTATCCGCGACCGCCAGGGGCGGGACGCGACCTTGGAGGCCCTTCATGACCCACCTCGCCGATACCGACGAGCTTTTCTACGCAAGAGCCGGCCTGGACCGCAACCGCCTGGAAACCCTGGTGAGCGACGCCATGACCGGAGCCGACGACGGCGAGCTGTTCCTGGAGTACCGCCAGTCGGAGGCGCTGGCCTTCGACGACGGGCGGCTGAAGTCCGCCTCCTTCGACACCATGCAGGGCTTCGGCCTGCGCGCCATCGCCGGCGAGGCCGCCGGCTACGCCCACGCCAGCGAGCTGTCCGAGGCCGCCATCGCCCGCGCCGCGGAAACCGTGAAGGCGGTGCAGGCCGGCCGCTCCGGCGTCATGGCCGAGGGACCGGGACGCACCAACCGCATCCTCTACGGTGACGAGAACCCCATCGGCGCGGTGCCGTTCGAGACCAAGGTGAAGCTGCTGGCCGAAATCGACGCCTACGCCCGCGCCAAGGACCCGCGCGTGAAGCAGGTCAGCGCCTCCCTGGCCGGCGAGTGGCAGGCGGTGCAGATCCTGCGCGCCGGCGGCGAGCGGGCGGCCGACATCCGCCCCCTGGTCCGCCTCAACGTCTCCGTCGTGGTCGGCGAGGGCGAGCGCATGGAGGCCGGCAGCCACGGCGGCGGCGGGCGCATCGCCTACGAAACCCTGCTGGACCCGGCACACTGGCAGGCCGGCGTCGACGAGGCCCTGCGCCAGGCCCTGGTGAACCTGGAATCGATCGACACTCCAGCCGGTGAGATGCCGGTGGTCCTGGGCGCCGGCTGGCCCGGCATCCTGCTGCACGAGGCGGTCGGCCACGGCCTGGAGGGCGACTTCAACCGCAAGAAAACCTCGGCCTTCTCCGGCCTGCTGGGCGAGCGCGTCGCCTCGCCGGGCGTGACGGTGCTGGACGACGGCACCCTGCAGGACCGCCGCGGGTCGCTGACCATCGACGACGAGGGCACGCCCAGCCAGGCCACCGTGCTGATCGAGGACGGCATTCTGCGCGGCTACATGCAGGACCGCCAGAACGCGCGCCTCATGGGCATGCAGCCCACCGGCAACGGCCGGCGCCAGAGCTACGCCCACATCCCCATGCCGCGCATGACCAACACGGTCATGCAGGCCGGCGACGCCGACCCGCAGGAGATCATCTCCTCGGTGAAGAAGGGTCTCTATGCGGTCAACTTCGGCGGCGGCCAGGTCGACATCACCTCGGGCAAGTTCGTCTTCTCCTGCACCGAGGCCTACCTGATCGAGGACGGCAAGGTCGGCGCGCCGGTCAAGGGCGCGACCCTGATCGGCAACGGCCCGGACGTGATGACCAAGGTGAAGATGATCGGCAACGACATGAAGCTGGACGACGGCATCGGCACCTGCGGCAAGGAAGGCCAGGGCGTGCCGGTCGGCGTCGGCCAGCCGACCATGCTGATCGACGCCATTACGGTGGGAGGCACGGCGGCCTAGCCGCCTCGGCGGCGGCACGGCGGCCGGAGGCCGCTAGCGCTTCCTCAAGTAGAGCATGACGCCCAGCACCGCGGCGGTGGCGATCACCGCCGGGACGATCGCCATCATCACCGCATAGCTGAGGCTGGCGATGCTGCCCGGCGCCGGGTGCCCGGCCATGAAGGCCAGCACGAAGAGCAGATAGGCGGTAATGGCGATCTTGCGGCCCCAGTCCATGAGCCAGCGGCGATCTTCGGGTTCGATGGGCATAACGTGGCGACTTTCCTGCGGATTTCCCCGCGAATCCTTGGGGGGAGCCGGGGTTTGCGCGGGAGTTTAGCGCCCCCGCGGCGCAGCCGCAAAAGCCCTCTCGACGCAAGCTTCGGCCCGGCCGGGCCCGGGAAATCGGGCGTTGGGAATCCGCCGGCCTGAACCCATATAGGGGTAGACCGCGTAGATCTCTCTATACCCCCTAGACGAGAGGAACGACGGGAGCCCCGGATGAAACCTGCGCCAAACCTGAAGCACCGCCTGCCCGGCCTCGCCGGGCTGCTGCTGCTGGCCGGAGTGCTCAGCGCCGCCGACGCCGCCGGCCCCGCCCCCGCCGCCGCCCAGTCCTGCGCCACCATCGGCTCCTCCACCTTCTGCGGCGCGCGCGGCTCCCACAACACGGTCGGCAACACCGTGATCTTCAACAACGGCCCGGCCGGCCGGCGCATCGGCAGCTACACCGTCACCGGCACGCCGCCGCGCACCCAGATGCTGCGCGGCGCCGAATCGCGTGGCCTGGTGGGCCCGCGCACCTTCACCGGCGTCGGCACCGCCAAACCCCTGGGCGGCGACCTCTACGAGGCCCGCAGCGCCGCGCTGCGCGCCGAGATCCTGGCGATCGAGGCGCAGTACCGGCAGGAGCAGATCGACAAGCTGAATCTGACCCCGGCGCAGAAGGCAGCCGGGACCGACATGCCCCCGGCCCTGGTCCGCGCCCTGCGGCTGGCCCAGGAAGCCCGCGAAAAGGCCGCCGGAAAGCCCGCCGAGGGCAACTAGATCGCGGCGGAAAAGCCCCCGGGCAGCAGCCCCCGGGTGGTCCTTGTCACATCGCCTCAACCGACGGCAGCGAAATTCGGGCAGAGCGCTCATAAGCCCTTGTTCATTGGTTTCCGGCCAGTAAAAACTTGCTGAAACGGCAAGACCGGACGGGGCGCTGCTGGGAGGCATCGCGGGCGGTCGGCCGATGACGTGATCAGAGAATGTGGACGCGGCTGCCCTTGTTCGCCCCGACAACCAACTCCGCCGCCGGCGCCCAGGCGATGTTCGGCCGCATCGCCATCGACGACATCGAACCCAAGCCCTTCCGGGAGATCCTGCGCTGCTGGAGCGCCCAGCGCGACGGTGCCGCCTTTCCCCCGGTCGAAAAGATCGACCCCTTCCTGATGCCGGCGCTGGTCCCCAACCTCATCCTCTACGAGGTTACGGAGGCCGCCATTACCTTTCGGGTTGTCGGGGAAAAGGTCGTGACCACGGCGGGCAGCAGCCTGAAAGGCCGCACCCTTGTCGAGGCTTTCGGCGACACGCCCTACGTCCACATGGTCGAGCAGCAGCTGCGCGAATGCGCGAACAGCGGCGTGCCGCTCTACTCACGCCATGACTTCCAGCTGCGCGACAACACCTACAGGGACGCTTTCCACAGCCGCAAGGCCTGGCGCATCGCCCTGCCCTACAGCGATGGCGGTCGCGTGACGCGCCTGCTGTGCTACCAGCTGTTCAGCAAAGAGATCGAGACCCACTACCGCAAGGACATCGACTTCGGCGAGCTGATCCCGAAGACCGTCTTCAAGATCGAGGTCTAGCCTTCAGTAGGCGCACTCGGTGAAGACCGGATCGATGGACTGCTGCCAGCGCCCGTGGAAGTCGTCGAGCAGGTACTCGGCCGGCGACTTCTCGCGCTCGACGCGGCTGCGCAGCAGGGAGAGGAAATGGCTTTCGTCATCGCCCTGCCCGTCCAGGCGGCGGCGCGCCTTCAGGCCTTGCGCGGCGATTTCCACCGCCTGGTTGGCGACCGCGTTCAGCGACTTGCCGCGGAAGGGGGTGTGCAGGGCCTGCCTGGGCACCTCGTCACGCAGGTACTGATGCTCTTCCAGGGACCAGTCCTTCACCAGGTCCCAGGCAGCGTCCAGCGCGCCCTGGTCGTAGAGCAGGCCGACCCAGAGCGCCGGCAGCGCGCAGAGCGACTTCCAGGGGCCGCCGTCGGCGCCGCGCATCTCCAGGAACTTCTTGAGGCGCACTTCGGGAAAGAGGGTCGAGAGGTGGTCGGCCCAGTCGCCCATCTTCGGTTTCTCGCCCGGCAGGGCCGGCAGCCTGCCGTCCAGGAAATCGCGGAACGACTGGCCGGAGGCGTCGATGTACTTGCCGTCGCGGTAGACGAAGTACATGGGCACGTCGAGCACGTGATCGACATAGCGCTCGAAGCCCATGCCGTCCTCGAAGACGAAGGGCAGGACGCCGCAGCGGTCGGGATCGGTATCGGTCCAGATGTGGCTGCGGAAGCTGAGGAAGCCGTTGGGCCGGCCCTCGGTGAAGGGCGAGTTGGCGAAGAGCGCC
>JBNKHC010000095.1:0-7610 GCA_050290145.1 Kiloniellaceae bacterium
TGGCCAGCCAAGCGCGCGCACCCGGCGTTCGAGGCCGTCGAACTCGGCGTGCTCCATCGCGGTAAATTCGTCGATCCGGCTCATGCGCTCCTCCATGGCTGGTCGCATTCTTTCCGCTTGAGGTGAAAGAAGCGTTAAGCCTGGAAAAGGCCCAGAATCCCGGGGAATCGTGGCCTGCGCGGACCGACGCGCGAAGCCTCAGGAAAAATTCACCTGATCGCCCGGAAGGGAGGGAAACCTTACGGACATCACCACCGAATCCGTGATCGCGGCCCAGATATGGTCTACGCCCGGCGGCATGGTGACATAGTCCCCTTGCTTCTGCAGCAGGACCTCCTTTATCTCTCCGTCGGCGCGGAGGTGGATCTGAAAGATCCCCTGGATCAGGATCGAGACTGTCGTCGCTTTCTTGTAGCGCACCCAGGATTGGGCACGCGTCTCCCCCGCCGGGTGGATCCCCCACTTCAACTCGACATCGGTCTGGTGGCGCGGCCCCAGCTCCGGCGGAATGAACTGCCCGATAAACCAGCCGTTGAGGTTCTCGGTGGCTGCGTTACCGACGTAAATCCCATCCATCAAAGATCTCTCCTGCTCGAGCCGGCCGTCGACGGCTCCGACGTTTTCATTGCGATTTCTGTAGGCATCGTCATGCCGACGTCCACCACCATGTCGCCAGGACCGATTCACGGCAGGCTGGCTCCTCTGCGACGGCGCAGAACAAAGATTCGGCGAAGGCTCTCCCGCCCCTTGGCATCGATTTCCAGCATCGCCAGGATCGAGAATCCCACCAGGCCAGACAGAACCAGGCGCAAGGCAAGAGCGCCAATTCCGCTGCCATGCGGAAGGCCCAGATTCGAAAGCAGCCAATCCGCACCAAAAACCAGAACACCGGAAACAACGACCATCCGCAGGAACCGCAGATCGAGAGTCTTCACACCAGTCAGACGCCTTGCCTGGAAGATCCTCAAGCCGGTGAGCACCAGCGCCGTCACCAAGGCAGCAGCAGCCGCCCCTTCTGCTCCCCACTGGGGAATGAGGATCAAGTTCAGCACCACACAAACGGCAAAGGCGACGGCACTGTTGGTCATCTCGACGGAAGGAAATCCGCCGACGGAGAGGAGAATGCCCGAGAGCCCGAGGCAGGACGTCAAGGCTATGGCCGCAGCCTTCATCTGCATGGTCAGGCCTCCGCTGCCGAAGCTCGGATCGAAAACGGCCAACACATCGCCAGCATTGAAAAACAGTACCCAGAACCCGGGCAGCATCACGACGGCGATGCACCGAAGTACCATGGTGTAGATCTGCTGCAGCTCCTCGACGCTCTTCTGCCGCACCAGCATCGGCAGGACCGGGGCGGTGGCGACACTGGCTGCGTGCTGCAACAGAAAGAAGATGACCCCGACCTGCACACAAATCCGGTACAGTCCAACCTGCTCCGCTTCGACGTAGGCGCCCAGGATCAGCAGGTCGCCCGAAGCCACCCCCAGCAACAACAGATCGTTCACCACCACCCAGCTCGAATAGGCATAGAGCCGGCGCCAGGGGAACACCGGCCACCCGGTCCCAGCGGCGCGCCGGCGTAGAATATGGACAACGAAAACTGCTCCGAGGATCGTCGCCAGCAGATGCGCGGTGATCAGCCCTCCCATAACAAGCTGCGGCCTTGCCTCCGCCATCGTCAGCAGCGCCAGGGCCGCCACGAAGACAGCCGGCGGCACGAGGTTGCGCACCAGAACCTGTTCCAGCGAGCTGCCAAAGGCGCGCGGCACGTGGCTCAAAACCTCGACCAGGGCCACAAGCGGTATCAGAATGCCCGCATAGCGCAGGTAGGGCGACGCCTGCGGCATGTGGAAGACTGCGGTGGACAGCCAGTCGGAGGACCACCAGAAGAACAACATGAAGAGCGCGCCCAGGGCGATCGGCAGCGCCACACTGGCAATCACCGCGCCGACCAGGACCTTCGGCGTTTTGTCATGCAGGTACTGCGGAATGAAGTGGATGATCGAGACGCGCAGACCGAAGGCCGCGGCCATACCGCCGATCTTGGCGATAACGAAGGCGAGCGCAAAAAACCCGTAGTGCTCGGCCCCGAGGAAGTGGACCGCCAAGTACTCCCCGACGATGACAAGGACGCCGCCGCTGACCGCGCCGGCCAGGGTAACGACTGCCGCAACCCCGATCTCCTCTCCCTTGCTTCGCTGCGACAGCGTCACGGTGCCCTCGCCCTCCGGAGGTGCACCCCTGGGAGATACCTCCTTGGGAAACGCCATCGGCTCTCATCCCCTAGACCTACGCGATCTGCCCAGCGGCCGATCGACAGGCCCCCCTCACGAGGCGGGCCGGCCAAAACATCGACGAATTCACCGGGCGGGAAACGCCCGCAGATCGGGGTCCCGCCAAGAATCGGGTTTCCGGGCAACCAGTAGCCGTCCGCGAGGCCGGCGCTGGTTCCCGGGAAAGTGAGCTCAGGAACCGGTAGCGGCCGTCTCCCTGATGAACTCCGGATACTCGCGATGGATATAGTCCGCCATCGCCTCGCGCCACGGGCGCATGAGGTTGATACCCAGATCCTCGAGGCGCTGATTAAACAGCTTCTCTGAAGTCGGGCGCTTAACGAAGAAGCGCTCCTTGAAGAAGTCAGAGTTCACCGGCTCGACGCGAACATCGTTGCGCCCGCAAACATCCAGGATGTGCTTGGCCACATCGAGCCGCGTTCCGCTGCCCTTGCAGACCATGTGATAGGTCCCGAATTTCTCCCGTTCCAGCAGCGCGAAGAGATTCATCGCAAAATCGTGGGTGTAGGTCGGAGTCCCGATGTTATCGATCGCGCCGTAGATCACCTCCGCGCCGGCCTCCAGCTGCTCCAGGATCAGCCAGGTGAACTTGTGATCGTTGCGGCGACCACCACCCACCATCCATCCGGCGCGGATGATGTAGTGGTTGTCCAGGATCTCGCGGGTCACATGCTCGCCTTCCAGCTTGGTGGCGCCATAGACCATGATCGGATTGGGCTCGTCGTCCTCGGTGTAGTAGCCCTCCGGCTTCTCGCCGTCGAAGACACCCCCCGTGCTGATGTAGACCATCGAAGCGCCGTGCCGCTTGGAGTTCTCCGCCACGATGCGGGTGGCCGTGACATTCTCTTCCTCGGCGTCTTCCGGATTGTCCTCGCAGATCTCCACATCCACCAGGGCCGCCAGGTGCAGCACGAGATCCGGATTGAAGTCATTGAACGCCTGAGCGACGCCGGTGGAATCCCGTGCGTCGACGTAATGAAGCCAGGACTTCTCGTCTTCCTCGATCTCGATATCGCTGGCGAAGACGTGCGGAAACCGTTCCTTGAAGTAGGGATAGATCGCGTTCCCCAGCATGCCGCCGCAACCGGTAATCAAAACCCTCTGATGACGCATCGCTTATCTCCTATGTTCGGCCGGCTCACGCCTCGCGACAACCGGGGCTCTCGCGGCGACCAACCCGTTACTTGACGCACAAGGACCAGTTCCCTTGGTCACTGCTTCTCTAGATGAGCTTCACTTAAGTGCCACATTACTCACCTAACAACTCTGTACAAACGATAATTGTTTCCATCTTTTCTATGAAAGTATAGCTCTTTTCCATCGGCTGTCACCGTGGGACCTTCGACAAATCCGGATATAGTCGACAGGCGAACAGGAGGCCCAAAAGGCTCGTCTTTGTTCGATCTTTTCGCCATATAAATTCCGGTTTCGACGCCAGTTAATTTTCCGTCCTCTTTGTGGAATCGCGCGCGCGTGAAATACAGCGTCAGCTCGTCGGCCGTCGTTGCCGGCGCGTATTCAAGGTCTTCTGTGTTGATGTTTTTCATGATTCTATCGGAATCATCCGTCCGCAGGAAGCGGCCGTCGCTGGCCCGATTGGCAATCACCAGGTTCGACGTCTTCGGAATGTTGAACTTCGTGTCCCAGGTGTTGTCGCTGAAATAGAGCTTCTTCCCGTCCGCGGTAATCTCACCGTCCATGTTGAGTTCGCCGCGCCGGTTCTTTGAAATGTTCCCAGGGATACCTCTCACATCTTCGGCCGTTCCGTTGTCGAACTTTCCGGTGTAAAGCGTCTTCTGATCTTGATCGTAACTGCGCACTGACGTGAAAAAGAGCGTGTTGTCGTCGTCCAAGGAAGCTGCCCCGTCCATCTTCTGGGAATTCGCCCCCTCCACACGTCCGACGTACCTGAACGCGCCGTCCCTTGTACGCCGGGCATACTGCAGGTCCGCATCTCCCTGACCGGCTCCAAAGGCGTCAGTCGCGTTGTTGAACAGCAGCGTCTTGCCGTCGCGACTGACGAAGGGTTCCATCGCGCCCATGCCGCTGTCGTAGCCCTCAATCATGACCGGCTGCGGCTCGCCGTAGCCACCGGTGCTGTCTGTCGCGGACAACGGCGCGCTGCGGCTGGCCGGCGCCCCGCTCAGGTCCGCCAGGACCTCGTCCAGAACCGCCTCGCCGGCCGCCATGTCACCGGCGTCGAAGTGCGCTTTCGCCTGGTTCATCTTGTCAAGGTAGGGGCGCACCTGCTCGCCGTTCTGCGCGCGCTGCATGATCAGCGACTTCGCCTTCTCCGCCTTCTCCTGGGCCGACATTTCGCCCGTGGCGGCAGTTGCCCCGGCGCGTGGTGCGGCGTCACTTTCCAGCGCTGAGAGGACACCATCGATCACCTTCTCGCCCTTCAGCGGCTCGCCGGCGTCGAAGTGCTTCTTCGCCTGCGCCATTCCAGCCAGGTACTTGCTGACATCCTGACCTGCCTGGGAACGCGTCTGGATTTCCTTCTGCGCGCGGGCCGCCTTTTCCTGAATCCTTTCCTGCATCGACGACTGGGCCGACGCAGTGCTGGACAACGGGGCGCAGGCCCCGATGAAGAAGGTCACGCCAGTAGCGACGATCAGACTTGCGGTCACCATCGCCAGGTTAAATGACAAGGTCCTCGCACCACAGCGGAGCTGTGCCAGAACACCGCGGGGCTTCAGATCGGATGCTGTCGGTTTCATGGCTTTTTCCTCTTGGTTGCGGTCTTCGCCGGCGGCTGAGGCACCGTGCGGTAGCCGTAAAGCCATCGCAACGGCAGGGTGAGCAGTACCGACGCCCAGCGCACCGCCGGCGATTGCTCCCGAAGGAACCTCTCATCGGCGGCGATTTTCGTCCGCCCCGCCGCAAAAAGCGCTGGATTTCCAAGGATCGCGTGGGATACATCGAAGTCGATCGTCCTCTCGTCCTCGAAGGCGGGCGAAGGCGGCATCGTTTTTCCGACCACCTCGGAGAGCAGTTCCGCGATCCGCTCACGGGGTGCACAGGCGAATTCCTCGTATCGAAGCCGGTGTACCGGCACCTTGAAGCGAAGCGCCTCGACCATCAGGTTGTGCAACCACCACCCGATGAGGACCCGCAGCGGTCCGCGACCGCTCGTCGGCGTGTCGAAAGCGGGGTGATGCTTCGGCTTACGCCAAGAATGAACCACGGCCTCCGGCGCGCGGACGACATGCAAGACGTAGAGATGGACCGACGGCATCCGAGCGGCCACCAACGCGCCTATGGCGTAGTTGGATCCGTCGACCACCAGGTCGCTGTTCTCTATCTTTGCGGCCGCGCGATAGAGCCGCTCCGTCAATACTGCCAGGCGCGAGGCGCTTCGGCGCACTTCGCTGCCCACAACGGGCAGGTAGTAGAGAAGAAAACTGCGCGTCCGGAAAACGATGCTCTGCAGTCGCATCAGCTCTGCGAGCTCTTCGTCGGTGAGCGCCGCCTCATGCCGCAAGGCGCGCCAATGCTCGCATTCCGCCACCACCGCTCCGCAAGGACAGGTGACGCTTGAGAGGTTGCGTCCGAAGCTGCTCACCAGATGCAACAGTCCGAGTTCCCCGACAGAACAGACACCTGAATAGGTCTCCAGAATACGCTCGATCAGCGTCGATCCGCTGCGCCCGACGCCGCCGATGTAGATAACCGATATGCGCCGGTTCTCCTGAGCGCCGGCCTTCTCCCTGTCCGGCACTTCGTCTGCCGCCCCACCCACGGCGAGTGTCCCCGCAGTCTGCGCCACGGCGTCATCCCGTCGCTCCGGCTTCACCTGCAAGTTACCCCTAGCCATTTTGAAGCGCTTCCTTATGGAGTCGCGGCAGCGCTACGCCCATCGCGATCAGGAACCAAAGCATCGTGTAGCTGGTCGGCTCTCTATGCATCGGCGTCGCCATTCCTTCGACGACCGTCGCCGCCAAGGCAATGAGGGCTCCAAAGGCCAGCCGGCTGACAACCGTTGTCGGTTCCTTCCCGATTTTCCAAAGGCGCCACGCTGCAACGAAGATTGCGCCATAGAAGCCGGTCACGCCGAGGATGCCGACCTCGACGCCCAGCAACAGAATCGTGTTGTGCACGATAATGTCCTGGTTCCAGCCATAGCTGTCGTAGTAAAGCGCCTCCATGAAGTTTCCGGCCCCGAACCCGAAAATCGGATACTTGGACCACATATAGGCGGCGACTTCATAGCCCTGGATACGCACGTCTATGGTGCCCTCGGGAGCACGCTGGATACGCTCGATCACCATTTCGACGCTCCACGGCGCCGACAGCAGGATGACGAAGAGGAACAGCACCAAAAATGGCACCAGCTTCAGCTCGCGCCAGACGAAGAGCATGAGAAAGATCGCAAGGCTCATGGAAACCGCGCTGGCTACCCAGCCGGAGCGGGTGAGCGTCATGATCAGGATCGCCAGCGACAGAACCAGCGTTCCGCCGAAGATGAGATTGAGTATCGGCCGTCCCGACTTGATGAAGGTCAGCGCCAGCATAAAGGGGCCCAGCATCGCCATGTAGAGCCCCAGCGTATGGGAATCGTACAGAGTCCCGGTCGCCCGGTACCAGCCCGACGTGCCCGGTACCTGGTACTGGTAGTCCAGCGCCGTCCCCGCCCCCTTGTCGAGCGCCAGCCCCACCAGGCGCCCGGTCGTGTGTTGAATTCCACCCAGGGCGCCTTCCAGGAAAACGGCGAAAACCATCGAGGCGATGAGCCACGGCAGGTGGCGCGCCTGCAGGTTTCGCGACAGGTAGAAGTAGAGCAGCACGAATTTGGCGAGATAGGCCGTCGCGTGCAGGCCCAGATTGGGCTTCGCGGTTCCCGGAATCGAGATGATGTAGGCGGCGAAGAGCAGGACCACGAAGAAGTCTATGAGGTTCAACTTCGGCAGCTCCTGCTCGCGCCGTACGAAGATGCGGTAGAACCAGCTGATGTAGAAGGCGATGATCGCGAAATCGATCAGGCCGACGCCCAGGACCCCCTCCAGCGTCGCGTTGTGGTGGGCTGAAGACCACACGGCGTCCCGCAGGTTCCCGGGAAAGAACCATTTTCCGAAGCCGGCCAGAGGAACGGCGAAGAAGAAGCAGATCATCACGAAGTCGGAAAAGACGGCCGCCAGAACCATAGCGACGGAAAGGCCGATGACGCCGATGATGACGACGTAGAACCAGCGCCCTTCCAGGTCCCAAAGCTTGTAGAGCGCAATCGCCAGCAAGCCACCGAGCACCACCGCCAACAGGTGGCGCAGTATCGGCGCCAGCCAACCTTCAGCCTGTTGTACGCTACCTTCGCTCATC
>JBNKHC010000096.1:0-20927 GCA_050290145.1 Kiloniellaceae bacterium
GGCCAGGAGCGCTCCAATGGGGCCAACACCCGGAAGCGCCAAGGAGGCGAAGAACCCAGCGATCTGCGCGGCATTTGCAATGTCGAAGAACTGCTGGGAGACGTACCACCATCCGCTGTCGGGAAAACTGTATGTCAGGGAAGTGGTATCCCACCGCCAGGCCACCTGGCCTTCGTCCTCCTCCACAACGAGGAGAGAATCGATTGTTGGATCACCGGAAAGGGAGACTTCTTCGGACCCTGCCATGACGACAACCCCCGGCAAATTTTGGACATTTTGGAATAAGCAACATTATTACGCAAAATGCTTATTATGCGCAATAAGAGTGATTTCAATGTTTGATTTTTGACACAAAAGACTCCTTCCCGGCACCAGTCTGGCCCAGACGGATAGAGCGGGCCCAGATCGAACCGGACAGCGCCCTAGCGCTGGGTGTCTTGGCAATGATCCATACTTTCGACGCGATCCGGGACTGGGGCATCTCGCGGGACCAATCGCTGACAGGAGCGGCAGCCGCAGCCCGCCGGGCCGTCGCAATCGATGAAAACAATGCATGGGGTCATATCGCGCTCGGTATGGTGGAAGCTTTTCCCACCCGGCACGACGAGGCAGCAAGGCGGCTGGAACGAGCTGTCGAAATCAGCCCAAACGACACGAACGCGAATGGTCTGCTGGGCTTTTCAATCGCACTTGCGGGCGACGCGCGAGGCGCGGTTCTGGAACTGGAGGAGGCAATGCGCCGCAGCCCCCGCGACTCCTTTCTTGCCTTCTGGTTCAAGTCCCGCGCGGTCGCCGCCTTCGTGGCGGAGGACCATGAGGACACCATTCGCCGGTGCAATGAGACCATTGCCGAGAACACCAGATTCCCAGGCGTCTATTGGATCCTCGCGGCAACCTATCGAAAGCTGGGAGAGACGGATAAGGCGGAGGGCGCAGTGAAAGAACTGCTGCAACAGATGCCGGGGCTGACTGTGTCGGCAACGAAAGAGCAGGTCCCTTGGAAACAGCCCGAACATGCCGAGCGCTACGCCAACGGCCTACGAAAGGCAGGGCTGCCAGAATGACCGCTTCGGGTCATAAGCGGACTTCTCTGAATAGACCAGCACAGGTCCGCTAAGTGCCAAATGCAGACATGAGTTAACCTGCAATAAGCGCGGCCTGCGCTATGCCATAAATACGAGGGGGAGTGTCGGGTTTAGGTCTTTGGAACTACGAGACCGGAAATGTCTTCTGTAAAGCGGGAAATAGTAGTTCGAGCTCACCCGAGCCGCCGCCTCTTCACCGGCGTACCGGTGCGTGGAGGGGTCTCCTGCATGGCTTCGGTGGGAGAAAAGCGCTCGCGGCTTTTCGGGTGGCGCAGCCGGCCCACGGTGAGCAGGCCGCGGACCCCGCCCAGCAGCTTGTTGAAGCCCTCGGCGGGCTCTTGCTCGGCGGCTTCCTGGCCCTGCGCGTGGAAAGGGTCGGAGTGAACCTGGTCACGGCCGATACCGCAGTCGGTCAACGTCTTGGAGACCGCGTCCACCATTTCCGGCGGGCCGGCCACATAGAACTGGGCCCCGCGGTGGCGCTCCAGATCATCGGAAACCACTTGGGCAAGGCTGCCGGTGCGCCGCGCGGTCTCGCCCTCGGGTTCCGAGAGTACGGTGTCGACGCGCAGGTTCCTGTATCGCGAAATCAAGACCTTGAACTCATTTTCATCATAGATGTGGACCTCATCGCGCACGCCGAAATAGAGGTGCACGCTGCGATCGGGCTGGTTGCGCAGGGCGGTGCGTATGATCGACTTGGCAGGCGCCAAGCCTGAACTGCCGGCCACCAGCACCAGGGAACCCTCGTCATCAGGGCGCAGGTGAGCGCTGCCATAGGGGCCCTCGACCTCTACCTCGTCGCCGACTTGCAACGCCGTGTCGATGTGCTCGCTGATCCGGCCCCCGGGGACCAGGCGGATGTGGAACTCCAGCACCTCATCGCCCGGCGTGTTGGCGAAGGAATAGGCGCGCGGTGGAAGGCCCGCGAATTTGAGGCGGGCGAATTGGCCGGCTGCAAATTGCAGCGGCTGCTCCGGCCGGAGGTAGAGGCGCTTGATGACCGGGGTGACCTGCTCGATGTTCGTGACCCGCGCGTGCAGGCGGCGCACCGGCAATTCGACGGAGACCGTGCCACCCATCCAGGAGACATGCACGTCCGAACGCGGCTTGGCGCGGCAGGCCAGCACGAAACCGGCGGATTTCTCCAGATCCGGCAGCACCTGCTTGTCGTAGTTCCTCATGCCGACCTCGCCGGACAGCAACAGGCATTTGCAGGTGCCGCACTCTCCCGTACGGCATCCGTGCGGGAAAGGTACGCCGCTGTCCAGGGCGGCCTCCAGGATCGTCGCTTTGCCGGTTTCGATGGGAAGAGGCCATTGTCGGATGGTGAGTTTCGGCATGGTCTGCTTCCCGGAAAGGCCTCAACGAATCTGGATCTGGAGCGGACGGAGGTGATAGCTGTGGCGGGTCTGGGTGTGGTCGAAGACCGAAACCCAGAGGAAGGTGCCGTCGGCGATAGCGACATCGAAGGCGGAATCCGTGTCCAGCTTGCGCTTCACCTCCAAGCGCCACCAGCCGTCGGACCACTCGGCAACGGCGCTGACATCGCCGCGGTCGCCGGTGAAGGGGGCCTCGGCGACGACGCTGGGCATGATCGTGCCCACCGGAAAGCGTGCATCGAGCTCGGGCGTCGCCGGCTCCATCAGACTGCGCGGCATCCACCACAGCCCCTGGTCGCCGACCTCGGGGTCGATGTCGACGCTGCCCATGCGCTTGGCCAGAACCTCCGGCGAACGCGGCATCCAGCGCGGCTTGACCGTCTCCGGATCGAACTTCTCCCAGTTCATGGCGAAGCCGCCGCCGGTCGCCGGGTCCTTGCTGTAGCCGGCGGTATAGCGCGCCGCGGGGTTTTCCGGCGGGCTCGACGGCGGGCCGAAATGATTGTCGTCGATCTGGCCGAGCGGCCCGGTGCGCACGGATTTCCAGTGCCAGACGTCGACCAGGGAATTGTCGGTGGTGTAGTGCAGGCCGCGCCCGTTGGGTCCGCCGGGCTTACCCTTCAGTGGTTGCGGGCCGAGGTGCGAAGTGCTGAGCGCGGCGAGGTGGGATTCATGGGACAGCATCACCGCGAACTTGTCCTCGTAGTAATTTCCCTCGTCCTGGCGGCTGTACTGGCTCTGCATCACACGCCAGCCCGCGGCCGTCTTCTGCAGCGGTAGGTGTTTCTGGCTTCTGGTGCGGTCTGGCCATTCAAACAGGAGGTAGACAAACTCGCCGTCGTGGACGCCGCGCACTTGGACCGGAGTGCTGCCCTGCGGCAGATTCTGGCCGTTGTGGGTGTTTATCTGGGCCACGGCGGCATCCCGCCATGCCTCGTCCCCGGTGCTCCCATCCAGACGCGGCGGCGTGTTGGTCTTCTCCAGCACCAGTGGTGGCAGGGTCGCCTGGTCGACGGCGAAGATGCCGGCGCCGAGGGCGCCGGCGGCACCCAGGGCGATGCAGGCGGAGGCCACGTAGGCGACGCGCGGCGTGACGATCTTCAGCAGGCCGCGCCAACCTGCCATGGCCCACTGCGCGGCGACGTGCAAGAATACATAGGCGGTCAGGCTCCAGGCGAGGGCACGATGGATTGTGGCCAACATCGCCTGCGGCTGGTCCATAAGATCAAAATACAGCATGCTGCCCGACGCGACGGCGGCGAACACCAGCAGAAAAGCGATCCAATAGATCAGCACATTGATCGACTGCCAGCGGCTACGTCGGTCGTGCGAGGACAGGGCTCGTAGCCGATTGGCATCGAACGCCACTCGCTGACCGAGTTGGGCGAAAAGCAGGAATACGATGTAGCCAACGCAGGCGGCGCCAAGCGCCCAGGCAGAAAGGATGTGCAGGATATAGACGTTGCCCTGGGGCAGGATGCCCGAGAGGGCGCGTGACCAGGAAGCATCGGGCGAATCGCCGGCTATGCGCAGGCCGGTTACAAGGTTAACGGCAAAGAGTACAACAATCGTCCAGTGAAGTATTGAGGTCGCAAAATCGCTTCTCAGACGTTGGCGCCCTGCCCCCGAACGTGAGGACGCCGGCGTATCCGCTGCTTCCACTACCGAACTCCCTCCGATGCGACCTCCCCTGAAATCAGCCGCTTTTCAGCGCTATCTCTGCCTCTTGAGCGGGCGCTTGCAGCGCTTCGGTCTGTTCTGTTCCTCCGACCGGTTGCGGCAACGTGACGGTGGCAGTTGTACCGGCACCCCGATCACTACTCAACTCTAACTCACCAGAGTGCAGCTCTACTAGCGCTTTTGTGAGGGGCAGACCCAGGCCGGTTCCTTCGTACTTCCGCGCCAGAGAGTTGTCGATCTGGGTAAAGGGTTGCATCGCATGGGATATTTCCTGACCCGTCATGCCGATCCCGCTGTCTTTAACATGAATTTGCGGGTGCCCATTCGAATTTACAGAAGCGAGCAGTACAACCTCTCCACCTTGCGGCGTGAACTTGATGGCGTTGGAAAGGAGGTTGAGGAGGATCTGGCGCAGACGGGTGGAGTCGCCGATCAGCACAGGGAGTTCGTTCGGCGGCTTAACAACAAGGGTGACCCCGGCGCCGAGCGCGCGTTCGCCCATCAGCCGGTGGCAGGAATCGAAGAGTTCCTGCACCTGGATGATATCTTTATGCAGTTCCAGCCTTCCGGCTTCGACCTTGGCAATGTCGAGGATGTCGTTGATGATCTCAAGCAGGTGGCAGCCGCTCTGATGAATGTCGCTGGCGTACTCGTCGTAGCGCTCGTTGCCGAGGCTGCCATGCAACTGGTGGATCATGATCTCTGAGAATCCGATGATCGCGTTAAGCGGCGTGCGCAGCTCGTGGCTCATGTTGGCCAGGAAGTCGGACTTTGCGCGGTTGGCGGCCTGTGCTGCATCGTGAGCGCTGGCCAGTTCCTCCCTGCGTTTGGCCTCCTCGGCCTGAAGGCGCTCGTTTTCGAGTGACTTCACTTTGAATACTTGCACCGCACGTGCCATGGCACCGACTTCGTTGGCGCGATCCAGGTTACGAACCTCGGCGGATAAATCGCCGGTCGCGATGCGACGCATGGAGGTGACCAGGGCGGTCACCGGCCGAGCGATCCGGAAGATCAGGATGTACCAGGTCACGCAAAGGGCCACGAGGCCGCTGGCGAATGCCACTGCCGCCCAAACCAGAAGGTGGGACTGGATTTTCTTGAGTTCTTGGAAATTGGCCGCCGATCGCGCTGCCACCCGCTTGCGGACGGCATCTGTGAACATGATCAGTGAAGTGCGGTAGTCGAGCCATTCGTCGTGATTGTACTCCAGCACTTTCAACTCATCGCGGTTGGGGACGGGCCCAATTTCGGCAAAGAGTTTGCTCGTCTTCTCCAGGAAGGTGGGCAGGCCATCGATGGCCCTGGCGGCACGCTTGCGCGTCTTTTCATCGGACAACATCGACAGACGGTCTTCGACGCTCTTCCATCCGTCGATAAGCCGTTGACCAAGTTCCGGCAGCTCGAAGGAGATGCTTTGGGCAGCGTAGATCCCGCCGCTGACGCCGATGATGCGGTAGCTGAGGGCAGCCAAATCGTCGGAGAAAGCATCGATGGTCCGGCGCGAGGACTCGTTCTCCTCGACGATGTCCCTCATCAGCGCATAATCGCGCTGCAGAGCGAAGGAGAACGCCGTCATCTGGGCAACGAGGACAAGCAGAAAAATCACCATGGCGATCTGAGCCTGGGTGCTAATTCGTTGAAACCAGCTCAGTCCTCGAGCCAAGTGATACACCGGCGATCCCTTTCATCCTGGAAGGCACTCTAGGGAGCCGCTCCAAAGCCTTCAGCGAGTGACGGGATGATTCCCGGCCGACCACTCGGCAAAGCCGCCGCGCATCCACAGGACGTTCGAATAACCGGCTTCTACCGCGCGCTGCGCGGCCCAGTAGCTTTTCCAGCCGGTGGTCCCATGACTGTAGAAGACGATCCGGTCGGACTTGTTCGGCCCGAGGAAGCTGGTATCGAGCGTGGCTTTCGTGGCGTCATAGTAGCTCGCGGCACTTTCGGCCCCGGGCACATGGCCGTCCACATAGGATGCCTTTTTGCGCAGATCGTAGATGCGAATCCCTTGCTCCAGCATCGGGCGCAGTTCATCGGGCGTCACGATGGACACCCCTTCCAAATAAGTCGGTGTTTCTTCCGCGGCATTTGCGTCGGTTGCAGGCCCAGCCCACATTACGGAAATCAAAAAGAGTGCGATTACGACCCAGCGCATAACTATCCACTCCATTTCGGCAAGATTGGTTATCAAAAAGCTTATGGAGCAAAAATTAACGATGCATTAACAACACCGGCGATGGCCGCTAAACACTTTAACGCCGCGCACTTGGATCGATTTCTGTCCCTTATTTGACTCAAAGTAGGTTTTGACCCAGTCCCCTGATCCGGGCCGTTGGTTAGTAGAGTCTGTTCGCCTCTCCTTCTGGTTGGGGACAGGTCCGGCGAGCGGAGCCGCCGCGTAGCTCAGGCGAGCCGGACCGCTGGTTGCCGGCCTGCTCGGCTTAGGCCACCGCGGCCAGACCGCCAAGGGCCGTTTGCGGGCGCTCGACATTGTAGTCGATGCGCCAGGCTTCGACGAGACAGCGGCCTCGCCGAGGTGGTGGAACAGGTGCTCCTTGAGGCACTCGTCGCGGAACTGTCCCTTGAAAAATTCCACAAAGGCGTTCTGCGTCGGCTTACCGGGAGCGATGTAGTGCCATTCCACGCCCCGGTCCTGCTGCCAGCGCAGGATCGCGTGGCTGGTCAGCTCCGTCCCATTCTCCGAGACGATGATCTGCGGGGCGCCGCGGCGGACGACGAGCCCGTCCAGCTCCCGAGCCACGCGCAGGCCCGCTGAGCTACGACGAGCGTCAATGAGCGGACAACTCCACCGCTCAAAGGGACTCACGTTTCTTAGGCAATCACAATTACGTGGTTCGCAGCTCTAGCAGGCTGCGCCTTGGCTATGTGCCATAGTCTTGAAAAGTCGGTAATCTCGACTGGGTGATCCTCCCCAGCTGAATCGGTTCACCCTTATGGTTAGTAGGAGGAGGACCAGGGATGGCAAACAAGTGGTGTGCTCCGCTTTATGCCACTAGCAGCCATCGGAAGGCCACCCATGAGGCGAGATCCGTTCAACCACGTACAAGGGTGACGCCGCTGCGGGCGAAGTCGACGGAGACTCTCTCCCCGACCGCTGCCGGCTGGTCAATGTCGGGATCGACAACGAAGAGATCGCCGAGCGCGGTCGCCAGGGTATACTCCATGTGGCTGCCCAGGTAGGTCGCCTTCACCACGTCCGCCTCAAGCGCGCCGGCGACACCACCGCGCGCGATGCGGATCGCCTCCGGCCGTATCGCGACCTTCACCGCGCCGGCCCCGAGGCCGCGCGCCGGCAAGCGGCGTTCGACCGCCCCGATGCTCACCAGGGCGTCGTCGCCCTGCAGCGCCTTGATCTCCGCGTCGACCAGGTTGGCATCGCCGATGAAGTCGGCGACGAAGTTGTCGGCCGGCGCCTCGTAGAGGTCGCGCGGGCTGCCTTCCTGGGCGATCTCGGCATTGCGCATGACGATGATGCGGTCGGAAACGGCCAGGGCCTCCTCCTGGTCATGGGTAACGTAGACCGAGGTCAGGCCCAGCTTCTGCTGCAGCTCGCGAATGTCCTCACGTACGCGTCTGCGCAGCTTGGCGTCCAGATTGGACAGCGGCTCGTCGAACAGCAGCACCGCCGGCTCCAGGACCAAAGCCCGGGCGACGGCGACGCGCTGCTGCTGGCCGCCGGAAAGCTCGCTGGGCAGACGCTTACCGTAGCCGCCGAGACCGACCAGCTTCAGACCTTCCTCCGCGCGGTCAGTCACCTCTTTCTTGGGAAAACCGCTCATGGTCAGGCCATAGGCCACATTTTCTGCGACAGTCATATGCGGAAAGAGCGCGTAGGACTGGAACACCATCGAGACGTCGCGGTCAGTCGCCGGCAGCTGTGTGACGTCCTCGTCCCCGATCAGAATGCGCCCACCCGTGGCCATCTCAAGCCCTGCAATCATGCGCAAGGTGGTCGTCTTGCCGCAGCCGCTCGGCCCCAACAGCGTCACCAGTTGACCTGGTTCGATCCTGAAGGAAACCGCATCGACCGCGGTCACTGTCCCAAATGCCTTGGTCACTTGATCAAAGACGACGCTGGCCGCCTTGGAACGGATAGTCACTTTGCTGCTTCTCCCGCGACGGCAACATTCCGGCGCTTCTCTGCACTTCTGCGGCCCAGGCGCCGCTCCCCGACTACAGCCTGCACCAGGGTGATGGCCACCATCATGACGAGAATCAGGACCGAGGAATAGGCAATGGCCAAGCCATAGTCACCGTTCTCGACCCGGCCGATGATATAGGAGGTCGCCATGTCGTAGTTCGCGCTCACCAGGAAGATAACAGCGCTGATCGCAGTAATCGCCCGCACGAAACTGAAGACCAAGGCGGCGACGATCGCGGGGCGCAGCAGCGGCAGAATGACCCGACGCACCGTCGCGAAGGTGTTCGCGCCCAGCGTCAGCGAGGCTTCGTCAAGGCTCTGGTCGAGTTGGCTCATGGCTGCCACGCCGGCGCGCACACCGACCGGCATATTGCGGAAGACAAAGCAGATCACGAGGATCACACCTGTCCCGGTCAGCTCAAGGGGCGGCACGTTGAACGCCAGGATATAGCTGATGCCGATCACCGTCCCGGGAATGGCGAAGCTCAACATGGTACCGAATTCGAAAGCATTGCGGCCAGCGAAACGCTGACGCACCAGCAGATAGGCAGTCAGCAGACCCATGGCGGCAGTCAGGGGCGCGGCAACGCTAGCAATGGAAATGGTCGTCCAGAACGAGTTCCAGGCGGCACCGCTCCATACCAAGCCGTGCTCGCCGGTGGTGATCGAGAATGCGTCGGCGTAGTGGCGCAGGGTGAAGCTGTGATCGTAGCCCCAGGTTTGCACGAAACCGCCGAACATGATCATCACATAGATGACTGCGGTCAGACCCGCCCAGGGCAAAGCCAGTCCAAATGCTGCCAAGCTCGCCGCCTTGGGCAGGGGCGCAAAGACTCCGGAATCACCCTTGCCGGTAACTGTCGTGTAAGACTTTCGCCCGACCCACCGCCGCTGCGCATAGAAGGCGGCAAGGGTAAAGGTCAAGAGTATGAGCGCCAGGACCGCCGCGCGCCCCTGGTCATACTGGGAACCGACGATGGAAAAGAAGATCTCGGTTGAGAGCACGCCGTAGCGCCCGCCGAGCACCAGCGGGTTGCCGAAGTCGGCCAAGCTCTCGATAAAACCCAGCAGAAAGGCATTGGCGATGCCTGGACGCATCAACGGCAGGGATATTGTCTTGAAAGCCTTCCAGGCATCGGCTCTGAGCGTCAGGGCGGCCTCTTCCATGGAGGGACTGACCCCTTCGACCACACCGATCATCACCAGGAAGGAGATCGGCGCGAAGGCGAGCGTCTGGGCGAACCAGATACCCGGCAGGCCGTAGATCCAGCGCGAGGCCGGAATGTCGAAGGCGAACGCGAGAAACTGGGTCACCGCACCGGAACGGCCGAAGAGCAGGATCACCGCCAAGCCAATGACGAAAGGCGGCGTGATGATCGGCAGGACAGTCAGTACACGCAGCGAGCGCTTCAGGCGAAAGTTCGTGCGCGTCACGACCAGCGCAAAGGCGAGGCCCAGAACGGTGGTCGACAGGCCGGTAAGAATGGCGAGTACCAGCGAGTTCCAGGCGACACCACAGGAGTAGGCGCCGACCAGGCAGTCCAGCCCCCAGATCTTGCGATCCACCATGCGGGCCAGGAAAGCGCCCAGAGCGAAGTTGCCGTCGCCGTCTCTCACCGCGGAGGTGAGAATGTTGAGTACCGGAAAGAACACGAAGGCCCCGACGAGGGCGATAATCGCCGCGATCGAGCTGACCACGAAGACGTCGCCTTTGACCGCGCCTTTCGCCGCAATGCCCAGCGACAGGAAGAACAGCAGGGCCGCTGTGACCAGGAGCGCCCCGTAGCCGAGGCCGAACTGGCGCGCGCCAAGCGGGCCGAAAACCGCTTCGAGAAAGCCGAACTCCCAGCCGTTGAGGCCGATGGAGAAGGCCTGAAACAGCTGGTAGGCAAGACCGCCGCCACCGGCAATGAGCATGATGCGCGCGAAGAGCGGATCGTTCTTCGGCCGCCGCAGCGCCGCCAGCGGCACCAGCAGAAAGATCCCCACGGGGGCAAGCCACAACTTGCCCCCCACAAAGATCTGCAACAGCCCGGGCGCCGAATCGCTATCGAAGGGATAGCCCTCGAACAGCCACTCGAAGTTCCAGAAACCGTACTCGATACCATACCACGGCAGCACGAGATATCCGAACCAGCCGACGGCCAGCCACAGAGCAAGGGTTCTGTTCACCTTCCGGTTCCCGGGCTTTGCAAAAGGACGCCTTTGCGAAGCCTATTGCGGCAACGCACCGACCTCCTCGTCCCACTTCTTCAGGAGGCGGCTGCGGGTACCCGACGAGCCATACTCCTTGAAGTCATAGTCGATCAGCTTGATCTCGTCGAGGTTCGGCGCCCCCGGCGGCGGCGAGGCGCTGGCGTTGGACGGCACCTGGTAGGCCTTGGCCTGTGCGGCCATCATCTGGACCTCGGGACGCAACGCGAAGTCATAGAATTTCTTCGCATTCTCGAGGTTGCGGGCGCCCTTGATGATCGACATGGAACCGATCTCGTAGCCGGTCCCCTCGCAGGGCGCCACGATCTTGATCGGGAAGCCGGAGACCACCTGCGTCACCATGTCGTGCATGAAGGTGATGGCGAGCGTCGTCTCACCGCGCGCCGCCGCCTTGATCGGTGCCGAGCCGGACTTGGTGTACTGATTGATGTTCTTGTGCAGCCCTTTCAGCCATTCGAATCCCTTTTCCTCGCCGAACAGCTGCACGATGGTGGCGAGCGTCGTATAGGCCGTACCGGAGGAGTTGGGATTGGCGATCTGGATCTCGCCGTCATAGACGGGGTTGGTCAGATCTGCCCAGCACTTCGGTGCCGGCAGGCCTTTCTCCTTCAGCAGTTCCTCATTGTAGCCGATACCCAGCGCGCCGGCGTAGATGCCGACTGTCTTGTAGCCGGCGGCCTTGGCCTGGCCCTGCGACCAGGGCAGCAGCTGGTCGAGCATCGGCGACTTGTACTCCTGCGTCAGGCCTTCCTCAGCCGCCTGCAGGTGCGGATCACCGGTGCCGCCCCACCACACGTCGCCGCGCGGGTTGCTGGCCTCCGCCTTGATCTGGGCGAAGGTCTCGCCCGAGGACTTGCGGGTCATCGCCACTTCGATGCCGGTTTCCTTGGTGAAAGCCTCCACCATGATCTGGCACCACTCGATCTGCGGGCTACAGTAGAGAGTCAGCCGCTCGGCCGCCCTCGCCTGCCCGATGCCGGCGCTGAGCGCCAAAGCCATGCCGAGGAGAGCGGTCCTGTGCCATGCACGTATCATTTTGTCCTCCCTATGTTCGCTGCTTGCTTGATCCGGACCATGATGGTCCGGTCGCAGCTCTTCGCTCAGGTCGCTCCCGGCTGCGTCCAATCGGTATTCCACCGGTTTCAGCGGACCGCAGGAGCCCATGAAATGAAAATATCATAGAATTGCAATAATCGAACAGGTATTTCATTCTGGATCGAGAATGGAACGTCCGAGCCGCCGGGGCCTTCCTGCGGCCGGCGCCACAGGCGCGAAGGAGGCGCTGACCCAGCCATGGAAAGCTCCCTGCTCGACGGGCGGGTATTCATCATCACCGGCGGCACCCAGGGTGTCGGCGAGGCCATCGCCCGGCGCCTCGCCCGGACCGGGGCCGCCGGCCTGCTCATCGTCGGCCGCGACCGGGCCCGCGGCGAGGCCGTCTGCGCCGCGCTCGAGGAGCTGGGCTGCCCCGCCGAACTGGCCCTTGCCGACCTGGAGGACGTTGCGGCCTGCCGCGCGGCGGTTGCCGCCTGCGACAGGCGCTTCAGCCGGCTCGACGGCCTGGTGAACGCCGCCGGCATCACCGACCGCGGCGGCATCGACGACACCACGCCGGAGCTGTGGGACCGGATGTTCGCGGTCAATGTCCGTGCGCCGTTTTTCCTCACCCAGGAGGCCGTGCGGCTGATGCGCCGCAATCCCATCGACGGCGACAGCAAGGCCGGCGCGATCGTGAACATCATCACCATGTCGAGCCATGGCGGGCAGCCGAAGCTGACCGCCTACTCGGCCTCCAAGGGCGCGCTGGCGACCCTGACGCGCAATCTCGGCCACGCCCTCAGAACCGAGCGCATCCGTGTGAACGGCCTCAACATCGGTTGGACGGAGACCCCCAACGAACACAGAGTACAGCTGGCCGAGGGCCAGCCGGCGGACTGGCTGAAGAAGGCCGAGGCGGCGCAGCCCTTCGGGCGCCTCATCAGGCCCGACGACGTCGCCGAGGCGGCGCTCTTCCTGTTGGGGCCCGCCTCGGGGATCATGACCGGCTCGGTGATCGACTACGACCAGATGGTTATCGGCGCCTACGACTGAGCGCCCTCAGAACGACGGGAAACAACAAAGCATGACCGTACTAGCGCAGTTCGGGGCCGGCCGCATCGGGCAGATCCACGCCCGCAACGTCGCCGCCGAGGGTGCCCGCCTGAAATACATCGTCGATGTCAACGCGACGGCAGCCAAAGGCCTGGCCGCCGCAGTTGGCGCCGCAGTGGCGGACCAGGGGCAGGTCCTCGCCGACCCTGAGGTGGAGGCGGTCATCATCGGCTCTTCCACCGACACCCACGCCGATCTGATCGAGGCGGCCGCCGAAACCGGCAAGGCGATCTTCTGCGAGAAGCCCATCGACCTGGATCTTGCGCGCACCCGGGCCTGCCTCGCGGCCGTCGACAAGGCGGGCGTGCCACTGTTCATCGGCTTCAACCGGCGCTTCGATCCCTCCTTCGCCGGCCTGAAAGAGGCGCTCGGCGCGGGGCGCATTGGCAAACTGGAGAACCTCACCATTACCAGCCGCGACCCGGCGCCGCCGCCAGGCGACTACGTGGCGCGCTCCGGCGGCCTGTTCCGCGACATGATGATCCACGACTTCGACATGGCGCGCTGGTTGCTGGGCGAGGAACCGGTCCGGCTTTACGCGCGCGGCAGTGTGCTGGTCGACCCCGCCATCGGCGAGGCCGGCGACGTCGACAGCGCGGTGGTGGTGCTGGAGACCGCCGCCGGCGTGCTGTGTCAGATCATCAACTCGCGCCGCGCCGCCTATGGCTACGATCAGCGCATCGAGGCCTTCGGCGAGAAGGGCCTGCTGCTGGCCGGCAACCGCGACGCGCGCTCGCTGCAGACCTGGAGCGAGGCCGGCATCGCCGGCGAAAAGCCGCTCTACTTCTTCCTGGAGCGCTATGCCCAGGCCTACCGCGCCGAGATGGCGCACTTCCTCGCCTGCCTCGCCGGGAAGGCCCTGCCGGAAGTCGCGGTGAACGACGGCCTGCGCGCGTTGGAACTGGCGGAAGCGGCCAACGAATCGCTGGAGAGCGGCCAGGCAGTAAAGCTCTAAGGCCGCAGCGGGTTCGGCACGGTTTCGGCCATCAGGTGCCGGACCTTCTGCGCCACCGCAGGTGCGGCGGCGGCGCAGACGTTGCCGCGATGGAGGCCGTCGTCGGCAAGGAAGTCACAGGTCCAGCCCCCGGCCTCGCGCACCAGCAGCAGTCCGGCTAGGCAATCCCAGGAATTGATGTGCGGCTCGTAGTAGCCGACCAGACGTCCGACCGCCACGTAAGCCAGCATGAGCGCGCCCGAGCCGTTGCGCATGAACATGCCGCCGTCGCACAGCAGGCCCTCGATGAAAGGCACGATGTCCTCGGGCCGCGAGCGGTGCGAGAAGCCGGTGCCGAAGAGTCCATCCTTCACGCTGGTCGCCGGCGGCACCGGCTGGCGGACGTCGTTGAGGAAAGTGCCGCCGCCGCGCCGAGCGGCGTAGAGCTCGTCGACATTAGGATCGTAGATGACGCCGATCTCGATCTCGCTGTCCAGCAGCAGGGCGATGGAGACGCACCAGGTCGGCATGCCGCCCAGGAAGCAGGAGGTACCGTCGATGGGGTCGACCACCCAAACCGCCTGGCCCGGCGCGCCGCCCTCGCTCGCGCCGGTTTCCTCGCCCAGGAAGCCATCCTCGGGGAAGCGCTCCTCGAGCTGCCCGCGGATCAGCTCCTCGACTTTCTTGTCGGCGATGGAGACGACGTCTTGCAGACCCTTGCTCTCGATGGCGAGCTCGGCCCGGCGCTTGTAGAAGTCGTAGGCGAGCCGCCCGGCCTCGCGGGCGAGGCCCTGGGCGAAGGCGTAGCGTTCCTGCAGTGCAGCTTGATCCAACATCTCGGTTCAGCGTCTCCCGGTAGATTTCACGATCCAGTCGTGCGCCGGATCGTTCTTGAAGCACCAGTGCCGCTTGGGGCCGGCCATGACGTTCAAATAGTAGAGGTCGTAGCCATGCGGCGCGCCGACCGGGTGATAGCCGCGCGGCACCATCACGCAGTCGCCGTCTTCCACCGCCATGGTCTGATCGATGGAGCGGTCGTCGGTGTAGACGCGCTGGAAGGCGAAGCCCTGCTTCGGATTGAGCCGGTGGTAGTAAGTTTCCTCGAGGAAGGATTCCTCGGGCAGTGCGTCGCGGTCATGCTTGTGCGGCGGGTAGGACGACCAGTTGCCGCCCGGAGTGATGACCTCCACGACCAGCAGGCTGTCGGCCGGCTCGGTCTCCGGCAGGATATTGGAGACGAGGCGGCGGTTGGTGCCCTGGCCACGCTCCTCGAAGCTCACCTTGTCCTCGGCGATGAGGCGCGGCTTCAGGTCGCCCTTGCGCCCCGGCGCGCTGCACAGCGCCACTTCCACCGCATCGGCGCCGGCCGCCACGGTGAAGGGGGTGTCGGCGGGCAGGTAGACCGCCTGCGGCTTGCCGTCGAAGGGCGAGGCGCGGCCACCGACGCCGGCGAAGGTCTCGCCGCCGGCGGTGACGTCGGCGCGGCCTGCGATCGGCACGATGCAGGCTTCACGGTCCTTCAGATGACGCTCGATGCTTTCGCCCTTTTCCAGCTTGAAGACCGAGAAGCCGACGTGCCGCCAGCCCGCGCTCTCCGGCGTCACCGAGAGCACGCAGCCCTCGGCGTCGCGCGCATGCGGCTTCACCAGCAGATCGTTCATGGTTTCGCTCCTCACAGAAGCCCGGCGGCACGGGCGTAGCCGCTGAGGTTGTCGTAGCCGAGCCGCGCGTAGACGTCGGGCGGCGCCTTTTCCGGATCCTGCTCGGCCTCGACCACCAGCCAGCCGGCATAGCCCGGCAGCTCGGCCAGCACCGCCGGGAAGTCGACGTCGCCGTCGCCCGGGACGGTGAAGACGCCGGCCACCACGGAATCGAGAAAGCTCCAGTCTTCGGCGCGGGCGCGCTGCATCACCGCCTTGCGCAGGTCCTTACAGTGGAGGTGGCCGATGCGCTCGCGGTAGCGGCGCGCCAGCGCCACCGGGTCGGCGCCGGCGAAGGTCGCGTGGCCGGTGTCGAGCAGCATCTTCACCGCTGGTCCGGTCGCCTGCATCAGGGCATGGATGTCGTCGGCGCTCTCCACCACCGTGCCCATGTGATGGTGGTAGACGAGATCGAGGCCGCGCGCGGCGACCGCCTCGGCGACCTCCGTCATCCGCGCGCCCAGGCGCGGCCAGTCGGCCGCGGAGAGCCGCGGGCGTGCGGAGATCGGCTTGGCCCGGTCACCGTGAATCGCGCCGGTGGTTTCCGCAAAGACCAGCACCCTGGCGCCGAGCGCTTCCAGCAAGGCCAGATGCGGCTCCAGCGCTTCCAGCTCCGCCGTCGCGTCGCGCTCCAGCAGGTTGGAGGAATACCATCCCGAGACCAAATCGAGATCGTGCTGCGCCAACACCCGGCGCAGCGCCGTCGCCTCGCGCGGGAACTTGTGGCCCAGCTCCATGCCCGCGAAACCGGCGGCGCGCGCCTCGGCGAGGCAGGTCTCCAGCGGAATGTGGCCGCCCAGCGAGCGCAGGTCGTCATTCGACCAGCCGATGGGATTGGCACCGATACGCACTGTCATCTTGCTCGCGCCCCTCAGTCCGCCCGCCGCTGCCGGCCGCGCGCCTTCTCGTAGCTCTTGCGCGCTTGCGTCACCTCAGCGCGCTCGGAGACCTCAGGCACCGCGACGTCCCACCAGTGGCCGCCGGCCGCCGTCGAGACTGCCGGATCGGTCTCGATGACGATGACGCTGGTGCGCGCCGCCTCGCGCGCCCGCGCCACCGCCGCCTCCAGGTCGGCGAGGCTTGCCACCGTCTCCGCCTTGGCGCCGAGCGCGGCGGCATGGGCCGCGAAATCGATCTGCGGCAGCTCGACGTGGGTGCTTTCGGCGAGCAGATTGTTGAAATTTGCGCCGCCGGTCGCCTTCTGCAGCCGGTTGATGCAGCCGAAGCCGCGGTTGTCGAGCACCACGATGGTGAGCTTCAGGCCCAGCATCACCGAGGTGGCAATCTCCGAGTTCAGCATCAGGTAGCTGCCGTCGCCGACCATCACCACGACCTCGGCATCGGGCCGCGCCAGCTTCACGCCCAGCCCGCCGGCGATCTCGTAGCCCATGCAGGAGTAGCCGTACTCCAGGTGGTAGCTGCCCGGCGCCCCGGCCTGCCACAGCTTGTGCAGCTCGCCCGGCAGGCCGCCGGCGGCGCAGACAAGCACCGTGTCCTTGCCGCAGGCGCGCTGCACGGCGCCGATGACCTGGGCGTCGCTCGGCGGCTGTGCGTTGCCCGCCGCCGTGGCGGCAGCCGCCGCAGCCTGCCACTCGGCCTTTGCTTTGCGCGCTGCTTCGCCCCAGGCGGCCGGCGCGCGGTAGTCGCCGAGCGCCTGGTCGAGCGCGCCGAGGCCGACGGCGGCATCGGCGACCAGGGTCATCGCATGGTGCTTGGCGGCGTCGGAGGGCTGCACGTTCAGTGCCAGCAGGCGGCGTCCGGGATTCTCGAACAGCGACCAGGAGCCGGTGGTGAAGTCCTGCAGGCGCGTGCCGACGGCGAAGATCAGGTCCGCCCCGGCGGCGGCCTTGTTGGCGGCCGACGTCCCGGTGACGCCGAGGGCGCCGAGGTTCATCGGATGAACGTCGGGCAGCGCCGACTTGCCGGCCTGGGTTTCAGCCACGGGAATGCCCCGCCTGGTCGCGAAATCAGCCAGCCAGGAACTCGCCTCCGCGTAGTGCACCCCGCCACCGGCAATAATGAGCGGTCTCTTCGCCGCGCCGAGCAGGGCCGCGGCTTCCTGCAGTTCGCCGGCATCGGGCGCCGGACGCCGCGGCGCCCAGAGGCGCGGCTCGAAGAAGCTTTCCGGATAATCGAAGGCCTCGGTCTGCACGTCCTGGCAGAGGGCCAGGGTCACCGGCCCGCAGCGCGCAGGGTCGCTCAGCGTTTCCAGCGCGCGCGGCAGGGCATTCAGGATCTGCTCCGGCCGCAGGATGCGGTCAAAGTAGCGCGAGACGGGGCGCAGGCAGTCGTTGGCCGTGATCGTGCCGTCGCCGAAGTCCTCGAGCTGCTGAAGCACTGGATCCGGCGCGCGGTCGGCGAAGACGTCGCCCGGCAACAGCAGCACCGGCAGCCGGTTCACGTGGGCCACCGCGGCGGCGGTCACCAGGTTGGTCGCGCCCGGGCCGATGGAGGTCGTGCAGGCCATCATGCGCCGCCGGCGCATCGCCTTGGCATAGGCGACGGCGGCATGGGCCATGGCCTGCTCGTTGTGGGCGCGATAGGTCGGCAGCGTGTCGCGGGCCTGGGCGAGCGCCTCGCCGAGGCCGGCGACGTTGCCATGCCCGAAGATCGCCCAAACTCCGGCGAAGAGCGGCAGCTCGCGCTCGCCCAGCCGGCAGCGCTGGGCCGCCAGATAGCGCACCACTGCCTGCGCCATGGTGAGGCGACGCGTCGCCATTCTAAAGACCCCTCTGTTGCGGGACCGAGCCGACGCCGCGTGCGGCGGTCCAGTCGCTCACCAGGCCGTCGAAGCGCGCGGCCATCGCCTCGACTGCCTCGCGATCGCCGATTTCGCCGCCGAGCCAGCTCTCCGCGGCCTCGGCAAAGATGGTGCGCCCGATGGCGAAGCCGCGCACCCAGGAACTCGTCTGGGCCGCGGTAAAATCAGCCGCCAGCTGCGCCCGGGAGGCCTCCAGTCCCAGCAGCACAACGCCGCGGCAATAGGGATCGCCGTCGGTGATAGCCTTGTCGACAGCGCGCCACGCCGCCGCGCCCGGTTGCGGCTCCAGCTTCCACCAGTCCGGCTGGATCCCCAGACCGTAGAGACTGGAGAGCACCTGCGCCACCGTGTCGGCCTGCAGATCGCCGTGCTTGCCGGCGATGACCTCCACCATCAGCTCGTGGCCGAGCCGACGGCAGGCCTGGTGGAGCGTCACGAGCTGCGCCTCCTGGCGTCGTTTCAGCGCCTCGTCGTCGTCCGGATGGTAGAACACCAGGCACTTCACCGTGTGCGCCAGCGGCCATTCGACGAGGGCCGAGCCGAGGTCTCCGCGCTCGAATTCCAGCGGCCGGGAGGTCGGCAGCTCGACCGGGCGGCCGATCCAGAAGCCGTGATCGAGGGCCTCGTAGAGCGCGTGCTGGCCATAGGTGTCGTCGAGCAGCATGCCGAAGCCGGGCCGCCCACCCGCCACCTTGGCGGCGGCCTGGACGGCGAGGCGCTTGAAGGCGCCGATGCGCTCCAGGGGAGCGCCCAGCCGCCCGGCGAGCTGCTCGAACTGGATGCGGTGGTCGATGGCGAAGGCGAGGAGCTGCGGCCACTCGCCGCGCCGCGTGGTGGCCCAGTGCAGGTGGTTGAGCTGCGGATCGTGGCGCAGGGCCCGATATGCGCTGCCCTTGGCGAGAAACTGCTGCAACTCGGTCCAGGTCGGGCTTTCCGGCGAACAGAGCAGGCGTGAAACCGCGAAGGCGCCACAGGCATTGGCCCAGGTGCAGCAGGTTTCCAGAGGCTCGCCGCGCAGCCAGCCGCGCAGAAAGCCGGCCATGAAAGCGTCGCCAGCGCCGAGCACGTTGTAGACTTCGACCGGAAAGCCGGGCCCCTGGATGCCCTCCCCCAGGTCGTCGGGGATGGCGCCGTCGAACACCAGACAGCCCATGGGGCCGCGCTTCAGCACCAGTACCGCCGATGACCTGGCACGCAGACTGCGCAGGGCCTCTCGGGTGTCGCGGCTGCCGCCGGCGATGTGGATCTCCTCCTCGGTGCCGACGATAAGGTCGCAGTCCCCGACCACCGCCTGCAAAACCGCCGTCACCGCCTCGGATTCGCGGTAACGCTCGGCGCCGCTGTCGTGGCCGCCAAGGCCCCAGAGGTTCGGCCGGTAGTCAATGTCGAAGGCGACCCTGCGCCCCGCCGCCTTGGCGGCGGCCACCGCTTTCAGGCTGGCCGCCCGCACGCCCTCGCGGGTGAGGTGCGTGCCGGAGATCTGGAGCGCGCCCGCCGAGGCGATGTAGGCGGGGTCGATGTCATCCTCGCAGAGTGCCATGTCGGCGCAGTTGTCGCGATAGAACAGCAGCGGAAACTCGCTGTCGCTCCTGACGCCGACAATGGCCAGCGCCGTCAGGCGCTGCGGGTCGACCACGACGCCATCGGTTCCGACGCCCTCGCGCGCGAGCTGTTCCAGAATGAAAGAGCCGAACTGCTCCTTGCCGACCCGGGTGACGAGGCCGCTCTTCAGGTCAAGGCGTGCCGCGCCGATGGCGATGTTGGTGGGCGACCCGCCGACCGACTTGGCAAAGCTCGCCATGTCCTCCAAACGGCCGCCGATCTGCTGACCGTAGAGGTCCACCGAGGCGCGGCCGAGGGTAATGACGTCGAGGGCGGGTGCACCTGTCATGGCAGGGGTAAGCTTCGCATTGCTGTGGTTGGCCGAGGATACACGTCGATGTAACGAAACAGAAATTCCATGTTTCTGTCAAACAGGAACATATGTTCCCCCGCCGCAAAACCTGGAATCGGCCTAGCCCGGGAGACCCGCGCGCCGCATCTCCGCGGCCGAGACCGCGATGGCGATGGCCACCGTCATGGTGGCGCTGAGCGAACGGAAGGCGCCGTAGTCGGACTCGACCACCTCGATCCAGGCCCGCGCGCTGCGGGTCAGCGGGCTGAAGGGCGAGTCGGTAATGGCGACCACCGGCACCCCGCGCTCGGCCGCCTCGGCGGCGACCTCGATGGTTTCCGGCGTATAGGGTGTGAAGCTGATCGCCAGCAGGGCGTCATCGGCGCCCAGGAAGCGCGACTCCTCGGCCAGCAGACCGCCGCGGTTGTCGAGCAACTGCGTCTCGATGCCCAGCTTGGCGCAGGCATAGGCGAGATAGGAAGTGACCGGAAAGACCCGGCGCTGGCCCAACAGGCCGATACGCCGGGCGCCGGCGAGGATCCCCGCTACCTTCTCCAGGTCCTCGGCGCTGGCGTCTTCACGCAGGCGCGCCAGAGAAGCCATGCCTGCCTCGGCAAAACCGTCGAGCAGCGCCACCGAACCGCCCGACTGGGCCCGCGCTTCCAGGCGTTTCAGCCGCTCGCCGTAGTCGGGCCAGCGCTCGCGCAGGCGCGCGCGGAAGATTTCCTGCAGATCGGAAAAGCCGGAAAAGCCGAAGCTCTGCGCGAAACGCACCAGGGTCGATGGCTGGACGCCGGCCATGCCGGCCAGTTCGGCCACCGTGCCGAAGGCGACCTTGTCCGGTTGCTCCAGCGCGAATTCGGCCACCTGAGCAAGTCGACGCGGCAGTTCCTCACGGCGCAAGACGATCAGGCTCCTGAGCGATTCGAAATCCTGCGGTACCTTCAAGGCTTCGTCCAACTTG
>JBNKHC010000097.1:0-5631 GCA_050290145.1 Kiloniellaceae bacterium
CCGCGACAAGCGCCTGCCGCCGGTGCCTGATGAATCATATTTCCGCCGGGAGCCCTACCGCGCCGAGGGCGGTCTCGACTACTGGGCCAACCAGGAATACGAGGCGACCGCCTGCTACTGGCACTTCCACAAGATGAGCGACGTCATCATGGGCCTGACGCGCGCCGGCTTCGCCCTGGAGGATTTCGAGGAACTGCCCCACGACATCGGCATCCATGGCAACCTGGAGAACCAGCCCCAGCAGCTCCCGCTCAGCTACATCCTGGTGGGGAAACGGGAAGGCTGACTCAGCCGCCCGCCGGGCCCTTCAGTTCGATGGTGTTGCCGTCGGGGTCGTCGATGTAGACCGAGGGGCCGTCGCCCTCGGCGCCGTAGCGCTGCACCACCTCGCCGGCGTCGATGCCGTGGTCGGCCAGGTGGCTGAGCAGGGATTTCGGGTCGAAGGGCTCGATGCGCAGGGCGAAGTGGTCCATGTTCTTGGTCGGCCCGGAGAACTCGCTGTCCTCCGGCGCGGGCTTGACCAGCTGCAGGTCGATCATCGAGGCCCCGGCGCGCAGCTGCACGAGGCCGATGCGCTCGACCCGCCGCTCCTCCGAGCAGCCCAGAACATCGCAATAGAACTTCAAGGCGCGCTCCAGGTCGCTGACGCAGACCACCACGTGGTCGATGTTCTTGGGGGCGAAGGCCATGATGGTGTCTCCCTACCTTGTTCCTTGACTGGCAAAGCGCCACAGGTGGCGCGGAAGTGCAAGCGCGCAGACACAGGCAACGCCTGGACCACAGGTACTATCGTCATGCTCGGACTTGATCCGAGCATCCATGGTGGGAGCGAGACCCCTGATCCATGGACCCTCGGGTCAAGCCCGAGGGTGACAAGCGAGAAGCGGCCTGGCCGACGCGCCATCACTCCGCCCCCGCCTTCTTCAGGTAACGTCCCGGCGTGTCGCCCAGGGTGCGCTTGAACATGGCGATGAAAGCGCTGGGGCTGTGGTAGCCGAGGTCGTAGGCGACCGAGGTCACCGCCTCGCCTTCCGCCAGGCGCGCCACGGCCTGGGTCAGGCGCAGGCGCTCGCGCCAGGCGCCGAAGGTCATGCCGCACTCCTTCACGAAGAGCCGCGCCAGGGTGCGCTCGCTGGCGCCGGAGTCCTTCGCCCAGTCGGCCAGCGCCCGGCCGTCGGCGGGATCGGCGAGCAGCGCCTCGGTGATCCTCTTCAGGCGCACATCGCGCGGGTGCGGCAGGTGCAGCGGTTCGGGGCGCAGGCGGCGCAGCTCGTCGAGAATCACCGCCATGAGCCGCGCCCCGGCGCTGCCGGGCGCGTAGTCGAGGCCGACCTCCATGGCGCGCAGGATGAGCTGGCGCAGCAGCGCCGGCACCGCCACCACGCAGCACTCGCCCGGCAGCTCCCGGGCCACCTGCGGGTCGATGTAGAGGGTGCGCAGCGCCACGCCTGAACGGTGGCCGACCTGATGCTCGACGCCCGGCGGCATCCACACCGCCTGTTCCGGCGCCACCACCCAGGTGCCGGCATCCGTGCCCACCTGCATGACGCCCTCGTCGGCGTAGAGCAGCTGGCCGCGCTTGTGGTGGTGCCAGGGGCGCAGCGAGGCCCCGCTGTAGTCGATGGCCAGGGGCGCCACGGGGCGCTCGGGGTCGTCCAGGTTGCCGGGGTGGTCGGGCAGCGGCGCCAGGTGGGGATGGTCCGAGCCCCTTACTTCCAGGCCGGGCGCCTCGACACCCTGCGCGCTGGCCTTCTTCGCCGGCCTGCCTTGTCCGTTTCGCGTCATTGCTTGGCATTATACAGCGAGACGGACGTCTCCGGGAAGGCTATATCAAGCCCGTGCAAACGACCCCCAGTTCAGATCGCCCGCTCCTGGCGCGCCTCCGCCGGCCCGAAGTCCTGCTGCTGCTCATGGCCGCGGCGGTGCCGCTGTCGTTTGCCACCTGGCAGGCGCTGATCAACAACTTCGCCTACGAGCGCGCGGCCTTCACCGGGGTCGAGATCGGCATGATGCAGTCGCTGCGCGAGGTGCCGGGCTTCCTGGCCTTCGGCGTGGTCTTCCTGCTGCTGCTCATCCGCGAGCAGCGTCTCGCCCTCTTCTCGCTGCTGCTGCTCGGCCTCGGCACCGCGGCCACCGGCTTCTTCCCCTCGGTGCTGGGCATCTACGTCACCACCGTGGTCATGTCGCTGGGCTATCACTACTACGAGACGCTGCAGATCTCCCTCTCGCTGCAGTGGATCGACAAGGTGCGCGCGCCGGAGACCCTGGGCCGCCTGATCTCCGCCGGCGCCGTCACCTCCATCGTGGTCTACGCCCTGGTGTGGTTCACCAGCGACCTCTTGGCGCTCGACTACCACTGGATCTACCTCATCGGCGGCGGCGGCACGGCGGCCATCGCGCTGGTCGCCTGGCTCGGCTTTCCGCAGTTCCAGCAGCCGGTCGAGCAGCACAAGCACATGGTGCTGCGCAAGCGCTACTGGCTCTACTACGCCCTGGTCTTCATGTCGGGCGCGCGCCGCCAGATCTTCATCGTCTTCGCCGGCTTCCTCATGGTGGAGAAGTTCGGCTACGACGTCGGCGCCATCGCCCTGCTGTTCCTCCTGAACTCGGCCATCAACATCTGGCTGGCGCCGAAGATCGGCCGCCTCATCGGGCGCATCGGCGAGCGCAAGGCGCTGATCTTCGAGTACATCGGCCTCATCATCGTCTTCACCGCCTACGCGGTGGTGGAGAACGCCACCATCGCCGCCGGGCTCTACGTGGTCGACCACCTGTTCTTCGCGCTGGCCATCGCCATCAAGACCTACTTCCAGAAGATCGCCGACCCGGCGGACATCGCCTCCACCGCCGGCGTCAGCTTCACCATCAACCACATCGCGGCGGTGGTGATCCCGGCGGCCTTCGGCATCCTCTGGCTGGTCTCCCCCGCCGCCGTCTTCCTGGCCGGCAGCGCCATGGCCACCTGCTCGCTGATCATGGCGCTCAACGTGCCGCGCCACCCGCAACCGGGCCAGGAGGTCCTGCTGGGCCGCGTGCCCGCCACGGCCCCCGCCGCGGCGGAGTAGACTCTTCCCTGCCCCTTTACGGCGATCCCGGCACCCGCTATTGATCGAGGAAGAGCGGCCGCCCAGCCTGCACGCGGCGGCCGGGTCCAAGAAGCCTCATCAGGGAGCAGCCCGCATGTTTCGCAAGAGCCTGGCCGCGCTGGCGGCCATGGCGGTGATTGCCGCCTCCGCCCTTTCCTTCTCCGGCAGCGCCGGCGCCGAGACCCGTGTCACCTACAAGTCGGCGAAATCCACCTCCTCCTACTACCAGATGGCGGTGCAGATCGCCGAGGCCATGAAGGCCGGCTCCGGCGGCGAGATCATCGTCACAGTGGAGGAGAGCCAGGGCTCCGTGCAGAACGTGAAAGAGGCCGCCAACCGTGGCGGCAGCTATGTCTTCACCACACCGCCCAGCCTGGTGAAGCTGGCGCTGGCCGGACAGAAGATGTTCGAGCCCAAGGACCCGGCTTTCGAGAAGCTGCGCAGCCTCTTCCCCATCCCCTCGCTGACCATGCACTACGTGGTGCGCGCCGACAGCGGCGTCACCGACTTCGCCGGGCTGGCGGGCAAGGACTTCATCATCGGCAAGGGCAGCTTCGGCGCCCGCGAGGCGGAAGCCAACTTCAAGACCTTCGGCGTCGGCGACAAGGTGAACCTGGTCGACGTGGAGCTGAACTCCGCCGTGCCGGCCCTGAAGAACGGTCAGGTCGACGGCTTCGCCACCGCCGGCTCCTACCCTGCGCCCAACGTCATCGAGGCCGCTGCCGGTACCGAGATCCGCCTGCTGTCAATGACCGAAGAGCAGGTCGCGGCGACCAAGCGCACCCGTCTGGTGATCCCCGCCGGTACCTATCCGGGTGTCGACACGGACGTGGTCACCACCTCCCTGCCGGTCGGCGCCTATACCACCAGCGACATGGACGAGGACACCGCCTACCAGCTGACCAAGACCTTCTGGGAGCAGAAGGGCAAGATGGCGCAGTCCAATCCCTGGTGGGGCGGCGTCAGCGCCGAGATGCTGGCGACCCTGGGGACGACGCTGCACCCCGGCGCGCTCAAGTACTACAAGGAAGCCGGCATCGAGGTCCCCGACGGCCTGATGTAAGGCGCGGCGCGACGCAACGCTGCATCGACAGCCTGCGTCCTTCGAGACGCCCGTCCGGCGACGCGCCCGGACGGGCTCCTCAGGATGAGGCGGATCTTTCGCGGCACGTAGAAAGGACCTCATGCTGAGGAGCGCTGCCAAGAAACTTGGGATCGCGTCTCGAAGCACGCACGACGACGATCCCGCGCCAGGCAGTGCGACAGCCTGGCGCGCGGTCTTCACGCTGCTCGCCGTCGCCTCGGTCGGATTCCACCTCTGGCTCATCTTCGCCGGGCTGATCCCAAACCTGGTGAGCCGGCCCATTCACCTGATGCTGGCCCTGCCCTGGGTCTTCGTCGCGGCGCGCGAGGAGAACCGCCTGGCGCGTTGGAGCGGCTGGCTGCTCTGCGCCGCGGGCCTGGCGGGCTGCCTCTACATCATCGTCAACCTCAGGGCGCTGGACGACCAGTACGGCAGCCTGCGCGGCCCCTTGCAGTATGGGCTCGCCGCCGTGCTGATCGTCACGGTGCTGGAGATGGCGCGCCGCGCCATCAAGCTGGCTCTGCCGCTGGTCGCGGTCGCCGCGCTGGCCTACGGTCTCTTCGGCCAGTATCTGCCGGGACAGTTCGGCCACCCGGGCATTCCGCTGAACTCCTTCCTCGGCACCCTCACCATCGCCGAGGGCGGCATCTGGGGGTCGCTGACCGGCGTCTCCGTGAACGTGGTGGCGGTCTTCGTCATTCTCGGCGCCTTCGTCGGCGCCGGCGAAGGCGGCGCCGGCTTCATGGCGCTGGCGACGCGTCTCGCCGGGCGCTTCCGCGCCGGGGCGGCCAAGGTCTCGGTGCTCTCCTCGGCCTTTTTCGGCTCGATCTCCGGCTCCGCCTCCGCCAACGTCGCCTCCACCGGCGCCATCACCCTGCCGGCCATGAAGCGCCTGGGCTACCCGCCTTCTTTCGCCGCGGCGGTGGAGGCGGTCGCCTCCTCCGGCGGCCAGATCATGCCGCCTCTGATGGGCGCCGGCGCCTTCATCATGGTGGAACTGCTGCGCCTGCCCTACACGGGGATCATGGCAGCGGCGATCCTGCCCGCCCTGCTGTTCTTCTGGGCGGCCTGGTGCGGCGTCGACCGCTTCGCCCGGAACTACGGCCTGAAGGGCATGGCGCGGGCGGACCTGCCCGATCGCCGCACGCTGCTGGCGACCGCGCCCTTCTTCCTGATCCCTTTCGGCCTGCTGCTGGCGGTGCTGTTCCTCACCGGCTACACGCCGCAGTTCGCCGCCGGCGTCGCCATTTTCGCCGCCGCCGCACTGCTGATCACCGACCGCAGCGGCCGGGTCTCGCTCACCGCCGCTCTCGCGCGCTTCGAGACCGCCTGCAACGACGCGGCGCGGCAGATCGCCGGCATCGCCGCCATCATCATCTGCGCCGGCATCGTCATCGGGGTCCTCAACCTCACCGGCCTGGGCGTGAAGGTGACCTCGGTGATCCTCGCGCTCTCCGGCGG
>JBNKHC010000098.1:0-2414 GCA_050290145.1 Kiloniellaceae bacterium
TCGCGCCTGGGCGATTCCTCGGTCAGCGACAAGGAAAAGGAAGACCACTTCCGCAAGCTCTTCAACGAGAACTTCGACGTGCCGGCCATCGGCCGTTTCGTCATCGGCCGCTACTGGCGCGCCGCCTCGCAGGAAGACCAGAAGGCCTTCCTCGCGGTCTTCGAGGACGCCATGGTGCAGCGCTTCCTGCCGCTGCTGGCGGAAAACAGCAGCGAGCGTTTCAAGATCGGCAACGTGACGCCGGACGCCCGCAACGACAACATGGCGCTGATCGACTCCCGCATCGACCGCACCGAGGGCGAGCCCTACAAGGTGAGCTGGCGGGTGCGCGAAACCGACGGCGACTTCAAGATCCTGGACATCGTCGCCGAGGGCGTCAGCATGGCCATCACCCTGCGCTCCGAATACGGCACGGTGCTGAAGAACAACGGCGGCCAGCTGCCGCCGCTGACCGAGGCCCTGCGCGAGAAGGTCGCCGCCGGCGCCTTTGCCCCGAGGCAGTAGCAACTGCTTCCCGACCCAGAACAGGGGCAATGAGCCTAATACCGTTTGGGCTTTAAAACCGCCTTACATGCGTCCATCAAGCGCCCTATGTCGGTGCTTGCTGTGACTTGCTGGGCAATTGAAAGAAGCTCCAAATAGACGGGATCCTTGCCTTTCACAGGGTATTGCCCCGAAGCAGCGCGTCCGCCGAATAACAAGCCCGATTTGATAGCCTCATCCAAACACCGGTACGCTTCTTCGTCCTTCTTCCGTGAAGTATCCAGGTGGGCCCCACCTTTCTTATTGGCGACAAACGCAACGACTTGTCGCCTTTGAATGGCCTTCCCTTGTATGAATATGCCACAAGATTGTTTGTAGTCTGAAAGGCTCCAGGGAAACTCGATGTCTCCACGTTCCTTTTCATGAAGCTCCTTCAGCTCCTTCTCCGTCATTGCCCTTCCAGGCATAATTTTGGCGATTCCGATATTAACGCCGCCAACCTGTCCCCCACCTGCAACTGCAATGGCGTTGGCATCCAGGTCCTTGTGGCGCAGTCGAGGGGCGACAATCACGGGCTGCTTGGGCTCCATGGCAAGGAGCTTCCACGCTTGGATCAGGCGATCATCATTGATGAGATGCCGCATCTGCACGCTTATTCTACGTAGCTGATGATCGTCGCATTCTGGCCCTGCTACATCCCGAAGGTAGGCCAGATCCTCGTAGACGACTTCAATCTTCTCCAGCTCGTCGTCGGAAAAAGCCATGGTCGAAGAAGCTCCAACCTTCTAGTGTGAGGGGGCCAGCCAAAATTTCACCGCCTCGGCGCGTCCCGCTAGCGCGTGAGCGGCTTGTACTTGATTCGGTGCGGCTGGTCGGCGGCGGCGCCCAGGCGGCGGTGCCGGTCTTCCTCGTAGGCGTCGTAGTTGCCCTCGAACCACACCACCTGGCTGTCGCCCTCGAAGGCGAGGATGTGGGTGGCGATACGGTCCAGGAACCAGCGGTCGTGCGAGGTCACCAGCACGCAGCCGGGGAAGCCGGAGATGGCTTCCTCCAGCGAGCGCAGGGTGTCGACGTCCAGGTCGTTGGTCGGTTCGTCGAGCAGCAGCACGTTGGCGCTTTCCCGCAGCATCTTCGCCAGGTGGACGCGATTGCGCTCACCGCCCGACAGCACGCCGACCTTCTTCTGCTGGTCGGAGCCGCGGAAGTTGAAGGCGCCGACATAGGCGCGCGACTGCATCTGGTGCTTGCCGAGCTGGATGACGTCCAGGCCGTCGGAGATTTCCTCCCAGACATTCTTGTTGCCGTCCAGGGAATCGCGGCTCTGGTCGACGTAGCCCAGCTTCACCGTATCGCCGATCTTGAGGGTGCCGCTGTCGGGCTGCTCCTGGCCGGTGATCATGCGGAACAGCGTGGTCTTGCCGGCGCCGTTGGGGCCGATGATGCCGACGATGGCGCCCGGCGGGATCTTGAAGCTCAGGTCGTCGATCAAGAGCTTGTCGCCGAAGGCCTTGGAGATGTGCTGCGCCTCGATCACCATGTCGCCCAGGCGCGGACCCGGCGGGATCGAGATGCTGCCCGGCTCCGGCGCCTTGTCGGCGGCCTCGGCCACCAGGGTCTCGTAAGCCTGCACGCGGGCCTTGGACTTGGCCTGGCGGGCGCGCGGGCTCTGACGGATCCACTCGAGTTCCTGCTTCAGGACCTTCTGGCGGCCGGACTCGGTCTTCTCCTCCTGGGCCAGGCGCTTTTCCTTCTGCTCCAGCCAGGAGGAGTAGTTGCCCTCGAAGGGCAGACCGCGGCCGCGGTCCAGCTCCAGGATCCAGCCGGCGACGTTGTCCAGGAAGTAGCGGTCGTGGGTCACGGCCACGACGGTGCCCGGATATTCCTCCAGGTAGCGCTCCAGCCAGGCCACGGACTCGGCGTCCAGGTGGTTG
>JBNKHC010000099.1:0-13574 GCA_050290145.1 Kiloniellaceae bacterium
CAAAACGTTAGGAAACCTGCGCTTTTCCCGGCGAGGACAGGTGGCCGAGTGGCTGAAGGCGCTCCCCTGCTAAGGGAGTATGTGGTTAAAAGCCGCATCGAGGGTTCGAATCCCTCCCTGTCCGCCATCTTTCACAGGTGACATCGGCCGCCGCGTCCGGCCCGACGTTCCGCCCTTTCACGGCGGCGCTGCGAATCTCCCAAGTTCTTCCAGCACTAAGCTCCGAGCGACGCTTCCAGGGGGCGGCGTTAACGGGAGGTTAATTCTGTTACCCATTGATGACACAGCCATTTCGTGGCCGGTTCATGATGTCTTAGGAATCGGCCTTCATACTTGCTTCAGGAATGCGGTGCGGATACGTTAGCGGCGTCTTAAGCAAGCGGTTTCAATCAGTGGTTCTGGCCTTTTCGAGGCCCGGGCTGGGGAAACTCACAAAGGCACCGACCGGCGCAATTCGCTATCGCCCTGAAGTTGTTTGGGAAACGAAGTGGCGAATGCGCTGAAAGCGTGGAAGAAGCGCGTTCGCCATGGCCAGCCGCGGCCAATGACCACTTCGTTTACGCGACAGGGAGGACGTGCCACGACATGTGGATGGGCGTGAAGGCCAGGGTCGCTGACCTTCTGGATCAGGTCTTTGTACCGCGCGAAATTATTTTGCGCGCGAATGACCGTGTGACGGTCATTCGGTTGCCTGTCCGCACCCAGAAGCTGGTCGCGCTTGCCGTCGTGACCCTGCTTGGCTGGTCGATCATCGCCAGTGGGGCCCTGCTGGTCCAGAACCTGGTAATCGCCGGCAAGAACCAGAAAATCGAAGAGCACAAGTTGGCCTACTTCGAGCTTTTGCAGGAAGTCTCGGAGTACCACGAGCAGTTCGCGCAGATCACCCAGAACCTGGAGAGCAATCAGGCCTTCCTGCTGTCCATGCTGGAAAATGGCGCGGAGGCGGAAGCCAATATTGCAGCCATCGAACAGCGCCTCAAAGACAGCAAGACCGAGGAAAACCGGGTCACGGTCGCCAGCGGCGGCCTGCGCGAGAAGCTTCAGCGCTTCGAGAACGACCTGCACGAGATCGTCGGCCGCAATCTCGAGCTTCGCTCCCAGGTTGCCTCAATGCGCGCGGTGTTGTCGGACACCGAAGCCGAGAAGGACCGGGTGGCGGAAGCCCGGGAAATGCTGGGGCAGCGCCTGCAGGAGGTCGAGGACGCCCTGGCAGAGGTGAGCGAAGAAAAACGCCAGCTCTCCCTTACAGTGGCCGACTTGCGCGCCGACATTGCCGCGTCCCGTGAGCAGCTGGCCGCCGCGCAATCGGTCCAGGAGGACTTGAAGGGCGAAATCAACATTCTGGGGAACCAGCTGGTTGAGGCGGACAAGCGGCGCGACGGGCTGGAGCGGCAGATCGCCGGCCTGGAGGACTCCCTCGGCAATGCCATGCACCATGGGGACAACCTGCAACACGACCGCGAGGATCTGCGTACGGAGGTCGCCGAGTTGCGCCAACGTATGGTGGATATGCGGGAGGCCCAACACAACATCGTCCAGCGGCTGCGTGATCGCACCGAGCTGAGCGTCGATACGATGGAGCGTACGGTCGCCATGACCGGCCTGAAGCTGGATGAACTGCTGGCGTCGATCGGCGATATCGGCAGTTCCCAGGGCGGCCCCTTTGTGGCTGGCGACTACACCGGCGACTTCGACGGCGACGCGGAGCTGGAAATCGCCCTGTCGCTCTTGGATCTGAGGCTCAGCCGCTGGTCCGCCCTGCAGCGCGTCATGCGTACGCTGCCGCTCAGCGTTCCCCTGGAGCAGTACCAGCTGAGCAGCGGCTTCGGCACCCGCACCGACCCGATCAACGGGCGCGATGCGGCGCACCACGGCCTCGATTTCAAGGCGCCCATGAAGTCGCCGGTTTACGTCACGGCCCCCGGAAAGGTGGTCTATGCCGGCTGGAGAGGCCCTTACGGCCGCATGATCGAGATAGATCATGGGCACGGGGTGCGTACGCGCTATGCGCACCTGAAAAAGATTCTTGTCAAAAAGGGGCAGCAGGTTGCTAATCGTGAGAAGATCGGGTTGGTTGGCTCTTCCGGCCGCAGTACCGGTCCACATTTGCATTATGAAGTGCGCTACAAGGGCGTTCCGCTAAACCCCAAGAAGTTCCTCACGGCAGGTAAGCATGTTTTCAAAGACTAAAGACAGCACGAGCACTCCCGAGCCGATGACTTCGACCTCTTCGGAGCCTAAGCGAAGCACCGCTCAAAGCGGGGTGCCTTCGATCATCAGTGCCGATCTCCGGATCACAGGCAACCTGAAGAGCGATGGTGATATCCAGGTCGACGGCAACGTCGAGGGCGATATCGACAGCGCGACCCTGACGGTGGGTGAAGGCGCCCACGTGAAGGGGCACATCAGCTGCGAAACGGTCCGAGTTCACGGCACAGTCGACGGCGCGGTGAAGGCGAAGTCGGTGGTCATGGCGAAGACCGCCCGGGTGATCGGCGACATCATCCACGACAGCCTGGCGATCGAAGCCGGTGCCTTCATCGAGGGCAACATCAAGCGTCTGGAAGGCGCGGGCCGTGCCTCGGCTCCGTCGAGCGGCAGCTCCACGGCGTCCAGCAGTACCGGTTCCTCCGGTGGTTCCACCGGAACGGCTGCTGCCGCGAAGCCGGTCGCCGGCTAAGAAAGTACTCTAGCCGCCCTCGGCGAGGACGGCGCGATAGAGTTCGGCATCGACGTTGCCGCCGGAGAGGGTCAGCGCGACCGCCTGGCCGGCGACGTCGATTTTGCCTGCCAGCACCGCGGCAAGGCACACGGCGCCGCCGGGTTCGACCACCAGCTTCAGAGTCCGGAACGCAAATCGCATCGCCGCTTTGACTTCGGCGTCGGTGACGGTCAGGCCACCGCTGACTCTCGGCTGGTTGACCGCGAAGGTGATGTTACCCGGCATCGGCGAAAGCAAGGCATCGCAGATGGACGGCGCAGCCTGGCCATGCGGAACCGGATGGCCCGCCTCGAAAGAAAGCCGCGTATCGTCGTAGCCCTCCGGCTCCACGGCGAAGAGGCGGGTGTCCGGGGACAGGGCCTCGAGGGCCAGCGCACAGCCGGCGGTGAGTCCGCCGCCGCCACAGCAGACGAGCAGGCTATCCAGCCTCAGATTTTGGGCGCCGGCCTCCTCAAAAATCTCCAGACCACAGGTGCCTTGCCCGGCGATGACGCCGGGGTCGTCGTAGGGCTTTACCAGCGTGGCCTTGCGCTCGGCGGCGATCGCCGATCCGATCTCTTCCCGGGATTCGTTGTAACGGTCATAGAACACCACTTCGGCGCCGAAGCCGCGCGTGTTGTCGACCTTGATCGACGGGGCGTCGGACGGCATCACGATGACCGCAGGCAGCCCCAGGAGCGCCGCCGCCGCCGCCACGCCCTGAGCGTGGTTGCCGGAGGAATAGGCGACGACGCCGCCGGCCTTGTCCTCTTCGGGGATCTGGCTGATCCGGTTGAAAGCGCCACGGAACTTGAACGATCCTGTGCGCTGCAGAGTCTCCGCCTTCATGAGGATACGCCCGCCGACAACGTCGTTCAGTGCTGGAGATTCGATGAGCGGGGTTCGGACGGCGAGACCCTGGAGCCGCGCGGCGGCGGCCCTCACGTCGTCGAAGCAGGGAAGGGGGCCGAGCGCGGCGGCATCGGACGGCTGGATCATCTGTGTCATGGCAGGAACCGGGTTCTTTCGTGTCAGGCAATGCCGAGAAGGGGCGGCAGTTCGTCGAGACGGTGAATGACCGTCGCAAGGTCGCCGGGCAGGCGCTCCACCTCGCGGTTAAAGCGGTTGATCCAGGCGACCTGGAAGCCGAAATGGGCGGCTGCCTTCGCGTCCCACCCATTGCTGGAGAGGAAGCAAACTTCCTGCTTCTTCACGCCGAGACGATCAAGCGTCAACTGATAGACCCGGGCGTCGGGCTTGTAGATTCCGACCTCCTCCACGGAGAGGTTGGCGTCCAGCACCTGAGCCAGGCCCGCGGACTGCACGGCAGCCTCGAGCATCCTGGGGCTGCCATTGGACAATATCGCCGTCTGCAGTCCGTTTGTCTTCAGGGTTTCGAGTGTGGATTTCACCTCATCATAGGCATCCAGCCTCAGGTAGAGGTTCATGAGCTTGTCGTGCAGTTCGGGATCCTTCACCCCCGAAGTCGAGAGCGCAAAGTCCAAGCCGTCGGAGGTCACCTGCCAGAAGTCCACATGAGCGCCCATTAGGCTGCGTAACCAGGTGTACTCAAGCTGTTTCTGGCGCCACAGATCGGAGACGGCGTCGGCCTTCTCCCCCAGTACCTGTCCGCCGTTTCGCACGGCGGAATGAACATCGAAGAGGGTACCATAGGCATCGAAGACGCAAGCTTTGACGGAGGCGAATTGCGGTAGCCGATCGGCGGGCATGAAGGTGTTTCCCTGATTTGTTGATTGCATCGACCGCCGGGGTCGAATGGTTGGCTTGTTGTTCCTTAGGACCCGGCCGGGGGAATCTGGAGGGCCCAGCGCTGCGGATGCTTGGGCTGGCCTTCCCGATAGACGACCAGGCTCTCAAGGATACGCTGTACGTAGTTGCGTGTCTCGCTGAAGGGAATCCGCTCGATCCAGTTGATCGCATCGACTTTCGGGTCACGCGGGTCGCCGTACTCCTTGATCCAGCGCTCGGCGCGCGCTGGACCTGCATTGTAGGCCGCCAGGGCCAGAATGTAGGAGCCGTCGAATCGCTCCAGAAGTTCCTTCAGATAGGCCTGGCCGAGGCGGAGGTTGTAGTCCGGATCACTTGTCAGGCGGTCGCGATTGAACGGAATGCCGAGACCACGCGCCGTGTGACGAGCGGTCGCCGGCATCAACTGCATCAAGCCGAGTGCGCCGACCGGGCTGCGGGCCTTGGGGTAGAATTCGCTTTCCTGGCGCATGACCGCGAGCACCAGAGCCGCTTCCGGTGCCGGTCCCACGGGCAGGGCACGCCTGGGGTAGAGCAAAAGATGAAGGTCATGGCCGTTCCGCCGCGCGGTTTTTGCCGTACGGATTGCCAGGTCCTGGCGCTCCACGTTGTTGGCCAGCTCGATGATCAGGCGGTGGTCGAACTCGTCTGCGGCCTCCTGGCGCAGCCGGGCAAAGAAATGGTTCTGCAGGCGTGGCTGTTCCAACTCGCCGAGGAGTCGGATCGCGGCAACGAGTTCACTGGTTTCGAACAGAGCACGCCGCGGCGCCGGCATGGCCGGCAGGGCCTCCAGGACAGGCTCCCGCTCCACCCCCAAGCGCTGACTGGCAAGCTGACCGTAGAACGTCGCCGGGTAAGCGGCGGCCTTTTCGTACCACTGCCTGGCGCCTTCCATTCGACGCAGTTCGCTGGCAGCCTCACCGGCCCAGAAAGCCCCTCGCGACTTGCTGATGTCCGATGACACGCCGTCGTGCAAGCGGACGAAATGGTCGTAGGCGACCTCGGGCTTCTTGAGATAGCGCAGCGCCAGCCAGCCGCCCAGCCACTCCCCCTCGGCGAAGGCGACGCCTTCGTCATTGCCGTGCTTGGCGCTGACGCGGTAGGCGAGATTGAAGTCGTTGCGATCCAGGGCCCGCCAGACGACCCAGTTCCGCAGCCGCCACCAGGCAGAGTTCTCCGGCGTGTCGGCCGGCAAGATATCAAGCAGTTCCACCACACCTTCCAGGCGCCCCCTGCGCTGGCGCCAGACGGCCCGCTCGTAGGTGAGGCCCGGGTCGTTGCGCAGGTGCGACGGAACCCGGCCGATGAGAGCATCGACGCCGGGCCGATTGCCGATGAGGGCGAGGCGGGCACGGGCCAGGGCGGCGGGGCCGGGCGGGACGCGCTGGATCTGCCGGCGGGCGGCCGTCGTCCGGTGATCCCAGAGCAGGCGGTCCAGCCGGGCGATCTCGTCTTCTTTGGTCAGGACGGTCTTAAACCGTTTGCGGAAGGCATCCTCATCCTGGGAATCGAAGTCGACGGTAACCCAGTACTGGCGCGCGGCCGTCCGCGCCCGATCCCGCTGGCCGCTGTCCCAAAGAGCCCCGGCGTGGCGCAGGGCACCGTGCCCGGTGATCGGCAATCGCTCTCCAAACCATGCCACGACCTGTGCCGCGGAGAGAGTGTCAGGCAGCACCTCCTCTGCGTTGCGGTAGAGGGCGTAGAGCCCGGGCCAGCCCGGATTGGCCTCCAGGAAGGACGAGATCTCCGCGAAGCTGTGGCCTGAGTCGCGCCGTCCGAGATCCCGCCAGGTGACGATCTTGGCGGCGAGGGCGTGGTTCCCCTGCCTGGCCAAAGCGAGGGCCCGGTCGTGCTGCCCGTTCTCAAAGAGGGTCAGGGCGGAGGCGTAGAGTTGGCGGTCAGCTGCCGTCAGCCTTTCCCCCGCCGCTGCCGAGGCCGGTGAGGGCACGGCCGCGAGCGCCAGAAGGCTGACAAAGGCGAGAGAAATGGCCAGGACGCTCTTGCCGATGTGCAGGATCACTGCGGACTCCGCCTGCTTTCCGAAGGACGGCTGAGGGTAATGTGACGGGCAGGTCGCTCGCAAGGGCCGCCGCGCCTCTGCATCGCTTGCTCCCAAACGATGCAGGGGCTATCTTCCCCGGTCACCGGGCCCGCCGTGGGCCGCGGAAAACTTACCGATTCAGGGAATTTGATCATGTCCGGCCCTATGTTTTCGGGCTCCATCACCGCGCTCATCACACCATTTCGTGATGGGCAGCTGGATGAAGATGCCTTTCAGCGCTTCGTAGAGTGGCAGATCGAGGAAGGGACGAGCGCGCTGGTCTCCTGCGGGACGACGGGGGAATCCCCGACGCTGACCCACGAGGAAGACATGCGCGTGACGGCCCTTTGCATCGAGGCCGCCAAAGGCAAAGCGCCGGTGATCGCTGGGACGGGCTCGAATTCCACCGACGAGGCCATCATGCTGACGCGCCACGCGAAGGAGGCCGGCGCCGATGCCGCCCTCGTGGTGACGCCCTATTACAACAAGCCGACGCAGGAGGGCCTCTACCAGCACTACAAGGCGATTCACGATGCGGTCGAGATCCCGATCTTGATCTACAACATCCCGGGACGCTGCATTGTCGATATGTCGGTCGAGACCATGGCGCGTCTGGCTGAACTGCCGAACATCGTGGGCGTGAAGGACGCGACGGCGGATCTCACCCGTCCCGCGCGGACCAAGGCGGCGATCGGCAGCGACTTTGCTCAGCTTTCGGGGGAGGACGCCACGATCGTTCCTTTCCTGGCGCAGGGCGGCCACGGCTGCATCTCGGTGACCTCCAACGTTGCGCCGCGGCTCTGCGCCGAACTGCACGCAGCCTGGAAGAGCCGGGACTTCGATCGTGTCACCGAACTGAACGACCGACTTATGCCGCTGCACCAGGCGCTCTTCATTGAGTCCAATCCGGCGCCGGTGAAGTATGCCGCCAAGCTGCTCGATCACTGCGAGGACGAGTTACGGCTGCCGATGGTGCGGATTCAGCCTGAAACCCAGGCCAAAGTCCGCTCGGCCATGGTCCACGCCGGGCTCCTTAACTAAGCCAGCGAGACCGAAACCATGAACGCGGGCGCGAAGCAGATCGCGGCCCAGAACCGCCGGGCGCGCCACGACTACCAGATCGAGGAGCGTTTCGAGGCGGGACTGGTTCTGACGGGCAGCGAGGTGAAGTCGCTGCGTGGCGGGCGGGCGTCCATCGGCGAGGCCTATGTGACGGAGCGCGGCGGCGAGCTGTTCCTCCAGGGCGCCCACATTCCCGAGTACGACGCGGCGACCCGCAACAACCACGAGCCGCGCCGGTTGCGGAAGCTGCTCGTACATCGCCGCGAGCTGGCTAAGCTGGTGGGCCAGGTGCGGCGTGAGGGCTACACCCTGGTCCCCCTGGCTATCTATTTCAATCCGCGGGGTATCGCCAAGCTGGAAGTCGGCTTGGCCCGCGGCAAGCGCAAGGCCGACAAGCGGCAGGACATCAAAGCCCGCGAATGGGACCGCCGCAAGTCACGCCTCATGAGGGAGCGCGGCTAGGCGCTCTCGGACTTCGGCGAAGACCGCCTCAAACATGGCCTCGGTAAGGCGCCCGGTGTTGGTGTTATAGCGGGAGCAGTGGTAGCTGTCCGCCACCGTCAGGCCGTCGATCTCGTGAATGGCGCCGTGGCGGAAGGGATGGTGGCTCTTGCGGGCGCCGAGGGTGGTCAGCACAGCGCCGTGGGAAAGGCTCCCGAGGCAGAGAATTACCTCGAGGCGCTTCATGGCGTCGATTTCCCGCACCAGAAAAGGGCGGCAGTTCTTGGCTTCGGGTCCGGTGGGCTTGTTCTCCGGCGGGACGCAGCGCACGGCGTTGGTGACCCGGCAGTCGACCAGGCGCAGCCTGTCGTCGGCGCGGCGCCCGTAGTTGCCCTCGGCGAAGCCGAACCTTCCCAGCGTCTGATAGAGCAGGTCGCCCGCGTAGTCGCCGGTGAAGGGCCTGCCGGTCTGGTTCGCTCCCTTGAGACCGGGGGCGAGGCCGACGATCAACAGGCGCGCATCGAGGGGGCCGAAGGCCCGCACGGGGGCGTTATGGAACGTGGGATAGGCTACCCGGTTGGCTTCCCGGAAGGCGACGAGGCGAGGGCAGAGCGCGCAGTCGCGCGGCGGCTCGATTTGCATGACCGGACCGTACGTCTAGACGGCTTCGTCCTCGTAGTATTCATCGTCGTCGAGGTAGTGATCCTCGTCGTAACCGTCCTGGCGCAGACGCTCGCCGCTGCGGGCCCGGTCGGCCGGAAGCTGACGGGCGATCTGCGATTGCAGCTCTGCCAGATCGATGAAGATATCGGCCTGGCGGCGCAGCTCATCGGCGATCATCGGCGGCTGGGAGCGCAACGTCGACACGACGGTGACCCGGCGGCCACGCCGCTGGATGGTCTCGACCAGACGCCGGAAGTCGCCATCCCCGGAAAACAGCACGATGTGATCCAGGTGGTCGAGCATCTCCATGGCGTCGACCGCCAGCTCGATGTCCATGTTGCCCTTGACCTTGCGCCGACCGGCCGCGTCGGTGAATTCCTTGGTCGGCTTCGTCACCATCGTGTAGCCGTTGTAATCCAGCCAGTCGACCAGGGGACGAATAGGGGAGTATTCTTGATCTTCGACGAGCGCCGTATAGTAAAGGGCGCGGACTAGATTGCATTGGTTGGAAAAAATATCCAGCAAGCGCTTGTAATCAATGTCAAAACCTAATGCGCGGGCTGTTGCGTAGAGGTTCGCGCCATCGATGAAAAGAGCAACCCGCTCCTGACTATAGAACTTCATTTCTACCCCTTTGAAAGACCGGCACTTGGACAAACTGACCGGTCTCACGGATATCTAAATTCAGCGATAAATCTGCTTGCGGAGAGGGCTGAACTTCAGGCTCCCAGTCATCAACAGGACAGCCTTTTCCGTGCTAGAGATTTAAGCCTTCATAACTTGCTCGCAAGAGCAGCAGCATTATCGGTGCAGGGCCGGGTCCGGGAAACATGATTCTTATCGCCTTGGGGTCGAACCTCGTAACACGGGCGTTCGATACTTCTCAAAAACTCTTAGAAGATGCAATTAAGTCTTTGGAAAAAAGACATATTCATATCGCAAAACGGTCTTCGTGGTACCGCAGCGCACCGGTTCCTGCCTCGGACCAGCCCTGGTTCGTCAACGGCGTTGCGCAGGCCACCTCAACGCTTGGTCCCAGGGCTCTGCTGGGGGCTCTCCACGCCGTCGAGAGCGATTACGGCCGTATGCGCTCGCGGCGGAATGAGAGCCGGACGCTCGATCTCGATCTTCTGGCCTACGACGATCAGGTGATTAACGAGACGGGCGGCCTAGTACTGCCGCATCCGCGGCTGCAGGAAAGAGCCTTCGTGCTGCTGCCGCTGGCCGAGGTGGCGCCGCAGTGGCGCCACCCCGTGACCGGGCTGACGGCCGCGGAAATGCTGGCTTCCCTGCCGCCGGGACAGGAGGTGGAGAGGATCGCCGAAGAGGGCTGAGGGACAATGCCCCGGGGCCACCTTGGGGCTTGCGAAGCCGGCGGCGGGCTCATATATTCCGCGCCGCTGGGTTCCGACCGGGGCCCGGCACATTGATCTGTGGAGAATCTTTGTCATGGCGCGCGTTACAGTTGAAGATTGCGTTCTGAAGGTCCCCAACCGCTTCGAGCTGGTGATGAAGGCCGCTCAGCGTGCCCGGGACATCTCCTCGGGCGCGCCCTTGACCGTCGACCGCGACAACGACAAGAACCCGGTCGTGGCGCTGCGCGAGATCGCCGACGAGACGGTGAGCCTGGATATGCTGGGCAACGCCCTGATCCAGGGCCTGCAGAAGCAGAGCGAGCAGGACGAGCCCGAGGACGATATCGTCGAGTTCGATACGCCGGTTATGCCTGCCGCGAGTGAGGAAGCGCTGCTGCAGGAGGGGGCGCCGGCCGCCGCGGAGGCGGACGAAGAGGTTGCCGCCGACGAGGACGAGTAGCCGCCGGATAACCCGGGGCCGTTTTTTTTGCCCCCTACAAAGGGGGAACGGACCCGATTCCATACCGGAAAACATGTACTTGGCTGCCTGAGCCCGGGCGCGTATGCTGGAATTGTTTTAATTTCGGTAGTGGCGAAAGCCGTAGTTCGGGCGCAGCATGATCCGGCAGTTTGAACTCGTCGAACGGGTCAAATCCTATGATCCGGGCGCGGATGAGGATGCTCTCAACCGCGCCTATGTCTTTGCCATGAAGGCTCACGGGTCGCAGAAGCGCGCCTCGGGCGACCCCTACTTCTCCCACCCGATCGAAGTCGCTGGCATCCTCACGGATCTGAAGCTGGACGACTCTTCCATCATCACCGCGCTGCTCCACGACGTCGTCGAGGACACCGATTACACCCTGGGAGATGTCGAGACGACCTTCGGCAAGGACATCGCCCGCCTTGTAGACGGTGTCACCAAGCTGGGGCGTCTGGAGCTGCAGTCCGAGGAAACCAAGCATGCGGAGAACTTCCGCAAGCTGCTGGTGGCGATGTCGGAAGACATCCGGGTGCTGCTGGTGAAGCTGGCCGACCGCCTGCACAACATGCAGACGCTGCATTTCATCTCGTCACCCGAAAAGCGGCGCCGCATCGCGCGGGAAACCATGGATATCTATGCGCCGCTGGCCGAGCGCATCGGCATGCACGGTTTCAAGGACCAGCTGGAAGACCTGGCCTTTGCCGAGCTTAACCCAGATGGCCGCGAGTCCGTGCTGGCGCGCCTGGAGTTCCTGCGCGGCCAGGGACAGGACCTGTCCGACCGTATCGTCGGTGAACTGCGCCAGCGCTTGGCGGAGGAGGGGGTTGAGGCCACGGTTTCCGGCCGCATGAAGACGCCCTATTCGGTGTGGCGCAAGATGCAGCGCAAGAACATCACCTTTGAGCAGCTGTCCGACATCATGGCCTTCCGTGTCGTGGTCGACAGCCTGGGAGACTGCTATCACGCGCTGGGGCTGCTGCACAGCCGCTATCCCGTCGTCCCTGGTCGCTTCAAGGACTATATCTCCACACCCAAACCGAACGGCTACCGCTCCCTCCATACCACCATCATCGGTCCGGAGCGCCAGCGGATCGAAGTCCAGATCCGTACCCGCGACATGCACGAGATTGCCGAGTTTGGGGTTGCCGCTCACTGGAAATACAAGCAGGAGAGTCCGCAGGTCGAGGGCCGGCAGTATCGCTGGATGCGGGAATTGCTGGATATCCTGGAGCACGCCGACAACCCGGAAGAGTTTCTGGAGCACACCAAGCTGGAGATGTTCCAGGATCAGGTTTTCTGCTTCACGCCCAAGGGGGCGGTGATCGCCTTGCCGAGCGGCGCGACGCCGGTCGATTTCGCCTATGCGGTCCACTCCGAGGTAGGAGACACCTGCGTCGGCGCCAAGGTCAACGGACGCATGATCCAGCTGCGCGCCCCCCTCCAGAACGGTGACCAGGTGGAGATCATCACCTCCAAGGCCCAGACGCCGTCGCCGGACTGGGAGCAGTTCGTCGTTTCCGGCAAGGCCAAGGCCCGGGTGCGGCGCTTCGTGCGGCTGAAGCAGCGCGAGCAGTACATGGAACTGGGCCGCCAGATCCTGCAGAAGTCCTTCCGCCAGGAAGGCTACGAGATGACGGACAAGGGCCTGGAATCGGTCCTCAAGCGGTTCAAAGCGGAAACCGTCGGCGACCTTTGTGCGGCAGTGGGGCAGGGACACCACACCGGGCGCGAGATCGTCACGGCGGTCTACCCGGGCGCCAAGGATGATGCCAAGGTTCAGAAGATCGTTCCCATCGCGCGGGCCAGGGCGCGCCAGGGAAAGGGGCAGGAGACCTCGGTCCCGATCAAGGGACTGATCCCGGGCATGGCCGTCCACTATGCCCACTGCTGCCATCCTCTGCCGGGCGACCGCATCGTGGGGATCGTCACGACGGGCAAGGGCGTTACCGTTCATACCATCGACTGCGACACCCTGGAGAGCTTCCAGGCGACGCCGGAGCGCTGGGTCGATCTCTCCTGGGACGTAGACGACGGTTTGGAGCAGCGCATCGGGCGCCTGCATGTCATCGTCGCCAACGAGCCGGGCAGCCTGGGCAGCTTGTCGACCATCATCGGCAAGAACCACGGAAATATCAGCAATCTCAAGATTACAAATCGTTCAATTGATTTTTTTGAGATGCTGATCGATGTTGAAGTGACGAGTGTCAAGCACTTGTCGAATATTATCGCAGCCTTGCGCGCGATGCCGGTCATTACGTCGGTGGAGCGGGCAAGGGGTTAAGGCTGCGGCCATTTTTGGCTGCTAGACTGCAGAGATGTTCAAGCGGCGCAATCCCCTGCCATTCCACAAAAAAGCCGGCGCGGTCCTGTGGCCGCGGGGCGGCTGGCGCCGGTCCAGCGCCTACGTGGCGCATCGGCTGCGCCGCTTGCCGGGGACGCCCTACCGTATTGCTGCGGGCTTCGCCAGCGGCGCGGCGGTCTCCTTCACCCCCTTCATCGGCCTTCACTTCGTGCTGGCAGCGCTGCTGGCGCTGGTGGTACGAGGCAATGTCATTGCCGCGGCGATCGGGACAGTGGTCGGGAATCCCTGGACCTTTCCCTTCATTTGGCTTTGGACTTACTCGCTCGGCCGGTGGATCCTAGGCGCCGAAGGCTTGACAGCGCTGCCTGATAACCTTTCATTTCAGCATATATTCGACAACCCGCTGGAAGTGCTGCTGCCTATGGTGGTAGGAGGAATTCCGACGGCGTTGATAGCGTGGTTCGTGTTTTTCTGGCCGCTTCAGCGAACCGTTGCCGGATACCAGAGGGCGCGGCGCCGCCGTCTTCGCAAGCGCCTGCTTCACCGTGAACAGAAGGCCGCCGCCATTCGGTCCAAGGGGGACCAAGGCGCGGAACTCGCTGAAACAAGGAAATACAAGAGGCAGCTATGACCGAATATCTGCGCCTCGGCGTGAACATCGACCACGTGGCGACCATCCGCAACGCCCGTGGCGGCGGCCACCCCGACCCGGTCCGGGCTGCGCGAATGGCCGCCTCGGCCGGTGCCGACGGGATCACCGC
>JBNKHC010000100.1:0-13434 GCA_050290145.1 Kiloniellaceae bacterium
AGGATCTTGGCGCCCTTGTCCTCCATCTCCTGCTTGGAGATCTTCTCGGTGTTGTAGGCCAGGCCCGTGGTGCCGTAGTCGTAGGGCGCGGCGGAGAGCTTGCCGCCGGTCACGTTGCGGAAGGGCGTCATCAGGGCCGACATCACGTACTTCAGGTTCGGGATATTGGCCTCGTTGAGGACCACGTCGTAGCCCAGGTTCACATAGCGGGCGTAGTCGAAGACGCCCGAGGCGTGGAAGATGTTGTATTCGCCTTCCTGGCCTGCTTTCACCCGGTTCAGGTACTCGTCGCCGCTGCCGAAGGTGCCGTCGACGACCTTGATGCCGGTCTTCTCGGTGTAGGGGTCGAAGGCGTACTTGCGGAAGGCTTCCGAGACCACGCCGCCCCAGCCGTCGAAGCGCACGCTGTCCGGCGTGGCGGCCATGGCCTGGCGCTGCAGGCCCTTCAGAGGCGCGCCGGTCAGGCCGGCCGTGAGGCTGGCGGCGCCCAGGAGCGTGAGGAAGGTGCGGCGGTCGAGGTCGCCGTTACGGTAACGTTCGAGGAGTCGTTGATAGCGAGTGGTGTTATCCATCTCCCATACCTTTCCCTGTCTGAGGTTCGTGGGTTTGCGGTTTGTTGTCATCGGCTTGTCTTCTTGCTTGTCGTCGCGCCCCTGTCTGAGGACACCTATTTGAGGGCTTGGGCCATGCGCCGGGCGATGGCGGCGCCCAGCAGGGGCACGGCGACGGTGACCACCACCATCACCGCGCCCAGCGCATTGATCTCCGGGCTGATGGAGTTGCGCAGCATGGCGAAGATCTGCGTGGGGACCGTCTCGACGCCGCCCGGTTTCCAGAACAGGGTGCCGGTGACGTCGTCGAAGGAAATCGTGAAGGCGAAGATGATGCCGGCGAAGACCGCCGGCATGATCAGCGGCAGGGTCACCTCGCGGAAGGTGTGGAAGGCGTTGGCGCCCAGGCTGAGCGCGGCTTCCTCGTACTCGCGGCGCACCGCCACCAGGCGCGCCTGCACGATCAGCACCACGAAGGGCAGGGTGAAGATCACGTGGCCGAGGAGCAGCAGCGGGAAGCTCTTCGGCATCTCCAGCCAGCGCAGGAACAGGAGCAGCGCGACGGCCAGCACCACCTCCGGCACCAGGATCGGCGCGATCAGCGCGGTGGTGATCAGGCTCTTGCCGCGGAAGTCGTAGCGCACCAGAGCCAGGCTGGCGAGCACGCCCAGGGTGGCGGAGACCGTCGCGGTCAGCGCCCCCAGCAGCAGCGAGGTTTTGAAGGCGCGCACGATGGCCTCGTTGTTCCACAGCTCGACGAACCAGCGGAAGCTGACGCCCTCCATGGGGAAGCTGCCGAACTGGTTGGCGTTGAAGGCCAGCAGGATGACCACCGCCACGGGCAGGAACATGAAGAGGTAGACCAGGACCGTGAAGGCGCGGATCAGGCTCCAGCTGCTGAATGCGTTCATGGCCGGCCTCACTTGAAGCTCTTGGCCAGCTGGCCGATGCCGGCGTAGCGGGTGTAGGCCACCACCACGGCGCCGAGCACGAGGAGCAGGACCAGCGACAGGGCCGAGCCCAGCGGCCAGTTCAGCTGGGTGATGATGGCCTCGAAGACCAGGTTGGCGAACATGGCGTTGCGCGGCCCGCCCAGGATCATCGGCGTGATGTAGGTGCCGGCGCCCAGCACGAAGCAGAGCAGGCAGCCCGCGGCCAGGCCGGGCATCGACAGCGGCAAGGTGACCTCGCGGAAGGTCTGCCAGCCGGTGGCGCCCAGCGAGCGCGCGGCGTCGGCCAGGTTGGTGTCGATGCCGTCGATGCTGACGTAGATGTTGAGGATCATGAAGGGCAACAGGAAGTGCACCAGCCCCAGGATCACCGTGCCCTCGTTGTAGAGGATCTGCAGCGGCTCCGAGATGAGGCCGGTCCACAGGAGGAAGACGTTCAGCGCGCCGCTGACCCCCAGGATGTTGATCCACGACATGGTGCGGATGATGTAGCTGATCCAGAAGGGCAGCATCAGCAGTAGGATGAGGGCCGCCTTGTGGCGCGTCGTCGAGCGGGCGATGAAGTAGGCCGGGACGTAGCCCAGCAGGATGCAGAACAGGGTCGAGAGCCCGGCGATGCGCAGGGTCTGGATCAGGATGTCGCGGTAGAACTCGTCGGTCAGCACCTCGGCCCAGTTGTCGAGGTAGAAGCCGACCTGCTCGTCGCCGGTGGCGGTGCGCAGCCAGAAGGAATAGACCAGGATGAAGCACAGCGGCACGGCCAGCAGCAGGACTACTGCGGTCAGGGCCGGCGACATGAGCAGCCAGGGGCGGGGCCCCGGCGCGTCAGCGTCCGCTGCTACTGCTGCCATGGAATTCTGAACCTCACTGCTCCATCCGGCTTATCGCCCGCCGGTATGAAGGGGCAGTCTTTGCCTTAGGGGTTCATTGTGCAAATAGATAAGTGCTATGCTGGTCATAGATCACATCTATGACAGGCTCGGGGAGGGCCGAGAATGCTCCAGGAAAGCGGCGAACGCCTGGCCCGGGAACTGGACTGGAACCTGCTGCGCACCTTCATGGTGGTGGTGCAGGAGGGCAGCGTGACGGGCGCCGCCAAGCGGCTCTACCTGCGCCAGCCCACGGTCAGCCATGCGCTCAAGCGCCTGGAGACGCGCCTCGGCAAGCGCCTCATCGAGCGCGGCCCGGCGGTCTTCCGCGTCACCCCGGCCGGCGAGGTGCTCTACAAGGAGTGCGTCGAGATCTACGGCAACGTCGCCCGGGTGGCGGTGCTGACCCGCGACGTGAAGGACGAGATCACCGGCCACGTGCGCATCGCCATGGCCAGCCACGTGATCTCGCCGATCTTCGACGAGGTGCTGGCCGCCTTCCACGCCGAGAACCCCAAGGCGACCTACGAGATCGAGGTCGACACCTCCGCCGAGGTGACCCGCGCGGTGCTGGAGAAGTCGGCCAGCTTCGGGCTCTGCCTGGTGCACAAGCGCTCGCCGCGCCTCGACTACAAGATGATCTACCGCGAGTACTTCGGTTTCTTCTGCGGCCCGCCGCACCCGCTGTTCGGGCGCGAGGGCCTCAGTCTCGCCGACCTGAGGGGCCACGCCTCGGTTTCCTTCAAGACCGACCAGCTGGCCGACGCGCTGCGGCCCGTCGCCCTGCTGCGGGCCCAGCACGACCTCGACGACTGGGTGGTCGGCCACTCCTCCCACCTGGAGGAGGTGCGGCGCATGATTATCGCGGGCCTGGGCATCGGGCCGCTGCCGATCCACGTGGTAGCGCGCGACCTGCGCGACGGCCTGCTGTGGCGCCTGCCGCCCTACGAAGACCCGCCGGCGGTCGACATCTACGTGGTGTGGAACCCCCAGACCCACCTGAACCGCGCCGAGGCCGGCCTGCTGGCCGCCCTGCGCGAAGCCATCGACGCCAAGCCGCTGAGCGCCCGGACCTATGAGTAAGCCCCCGGCGTCCCCCGGTGTGCGCGGGAATGCTTGCCGGTTTCAGCCGCAGCAGCCGCCGCCGGTCTGGACCGGCGGGCAGGGAACCGTCCCATAAGAGCAGAAGACGCAGCAGTCTCCCGGCTGCGGCCGCAAGAGGGAGTTGCAGCCCTTGCACTCATAGAACCATTGGCAGGCGTCCGTCGGCATCAGCTCGGTGGCGGCGTGACCGCAGCTCGGGCAGGTGATGGTGGAGTGCAGGACGACGCCGGCGGGTGGTGTTTCCATGATCGGGCTTCCCGCCGTCATCCGGTCAGCTTTCCGGCCGGGCCGGATAACCGGCATTGCTCGAAGCGGCGGCGATCGACGCGGCTGAGGTGACGGCCGGATCGAAGGTGACGAAGGCCGTCTTGGCCTCGAAGTCGATTTCGACTGAACGAACACCCTCCACGCCTTCCATCGCTTTGCGGACGGTAATAGGGCAGAGCGCGCAGAACATGTTCTCGACGGTGAAGGTGGTGCTTTGGAGCGTTGCCTGGCCGCCGGCAGACTGGGCCGCTGCCGGCGGGAGGGATGCGCCCATGTGAAACCCGACCGTCGCGAGAAGGAAAACGCCGGCGAGGCGCGAGAGGAAAGACTTCATCTGCGGTTTGCTCCAAAGATTCAGGTCAATAGAACAGCGGCGCCCACCAGTTGACGGTCAGGGCCGACGCCACCAGCAGCGCTGCGATCCAGAGCGCCGATCTGACGATCGCAGAGGATCGGGGTCGGCTGCAGAGGGTTCCCTCGGCGCAGCTTGCGGCAGGGCGGAAATAGACCTGCCGGAAGCCGAGGCCGACAAAGACCAGCGCCACGGCCGCGAAATACGGCTTGAACGGCTGCAGAGCGGTCAGGTTCCCGATCCAGGCCCCGGAAACGCCGATAGTCAGTAGAACCAGCGGGACGATGCAGCAGGTGGAGGCGAGGAGCGCCCCGGCGACGCCGGCGGCCGCGAACCATCCCTGCCGATGGTCCGAGGAGGAATCGGATGCTTCCGGGACGGCCGTTAAGGCCTGCTTCTCGTTCATGTCAATCGGCTCTCGAATTCTTGCGGGTTTGAGCCTAAAGTCTGTAGTAACTACAGACTCAAGAGGAATTGGGCGATGCAGGATTTCAGTCCGGAGAAAGGCCTGTTGCGGGCCGACCTGGCCCGCCGGACGGGCTGCAACCTGGAGACCATCCGCTACTACGAAAAGATCGGCATGATGCCGGATCCGCCGCGGACCGACGCCGGGTACCGCGTCTACGATGCGGGTCATGTGTCCCGCCTGCGCTTCATCCTGCGAGCACGTGAACTCGGCTTTTCGATCGAAGAGACAAGAGGGCTGCTGGGGCTGATGGATCGCGGCGCGCAGACCTGCGCCGAAGTAAAGCAACGCACGGAGCGTCACCTGGCCGACGTGCGGGCCAAGATTGCCGACCTCAGGCGCATCGAGCGAATCCTAGCGCAGACTGCATCGCAGTGTTCGGGAGACGAGGTACCGGAATGCCCGGTATTGGATTCACTGGGGTCTCAGGTCTGAGAACCCAATCCGCCTCGACCGCTTGAGGCGCAGACCGCCGCTTCGTGGAAACTCAGTCGACGAGGCCGGCCTTGCGGCAGGCGAGGGCCGAGAGCGCCAGATCGCCCAGGGCGTGGCCGCGGAAGAGGAAGGCGGTCCGCTCGCCGTCGGTCCGGCGGCCGTCGACCTCCCCCAGGACCAGGCCTGTCAGGTCCCCCGAGACGACCTCGGGCGGCGCCAGCTTGTTGGGCAAGGCCGCTTCCTGCGCCATGTCGTCGATGACCAGACGGTCGAAGGCCGTGAAGCTCTCCTTCTTCCAGGGCGCGGCGAGATCCGTCACCGCAGCGAAGGCACCCGGCTTCAGCCAGGCCGCGTCCAGGAAGGGCTCCAGCGTCGGTGAATAGGTGACCGAGGTGACGAGGAGATCCGCAGACCTGACGGTTTCCTCCGGGGAGGTGCAGACCGCCACCGATAGCTCCAGAGCGGCCGCCGCTTCGCTCAGCCTGTCGATGTTGGCCTGCCCGCGGGCGAAGATGCGCACTTCCTCCAAGGGGTAGATGTCGGCGAAGGCGGCCAGGTGGCTGCGCGCCTGCACACCCGCGCCGATGAAGGCGGCGACGGCGGCGTTCTTTCTCGCCAGGTGCTTCGCGGCGGTCGCGCTCAAGCCGGCGGTGCGCACCGCGGTGATCCAGTTGCCGTCCAGGATCGCGGCGGGCAGGCCCGTGTCGCTGCTCAGCAGGGTAACGAGGCCGTTGATCTGCGGCAGGCCGCGCTCCGTGTTGCGGGGGTTGAGGACCACCGTCTTCACCGCCAGCAGCGCCGGGTCGTCGGCCGCGGCCAGGGCGGCCATCATGTAGCGGCCGTCGCCGGGCTGGATCACCGCCTTGGGAGCGCTCCAGACCGTCGACCGGGCGCTGCCGGCGATCATGGATTCGATGCTTTCGATGACCTCGCCGGTGGTGATGCCCAGGCCCGCAAGCGCCTCCTCTGAGAGGTAGGGAATGCTTTCGATATCAGTCATAGGCGCAGCCTAGCACGGCAAAGTTCCCGGGTGGCCTGCCGCGCTTCCGCGGCCGCCGCCGCCGCGCCCCCGCGAAGCCCGCGCCCCGCCTGGAAAAATCGCGTTAACTATTTATAAAGGTTGAGAAAAATTTACTGTCCCGGCATGATGCTGCCCGGGGACCGGCACTGCCGGAGTTGGTAGAGGGGACGTTCGAGGGGGACTTGTTCCACCGGGCGCGCTCTTCCGAAATGGAGGGCCAGCCCCTAGCCAGGGATGCCAAGCGGTGTCGGGTGATTCGCTGAAGGCAACCGAGCCGGCGGTACCGCGGGAAGCTCCCGCCAAGCCGAGCCGGCGGCGACCTTTCGGACGCGGCTGGCGACGTATCGCCACCCTCGGGTCGACCCTCTGTCTGCTGACCGTAGGCGGCAGCCTGGCCGTCATCGAGGCCAAGACCTCCACCCTGCAATCCGCCCTGTTTTCGCGCCTGGCCGGCGAGATGACTTTTCGCGTCGACGCAGGGCCCAGCGATGCCATCGCCTTTCCCGCGGACGGGCCCTACGACCGGCGGCTCGGTTATGTCGGCCTGCCGGCCTTCATCGACAGCCTGCGCGCCGAAGGCTACCGGGTCGAGACGCAGGCCCGTGTCTCCCAGCGCTTCGACTGGTACTTCCAGCAGAGCGGCATCGCGCCCTACCGCGCCAAGTCGCGCTCCGGCCTCGCGCTGCTCGACCGCGACGGCGCGCCGGTCTTCCTGTCGCGCACGCCCGAGCGCGCTTTCGATTCGTTCGAGGCGGTGCCGCCGCTGATCGTCAAGACGCTGCTCTTCATCGAGAACCGCGAGCTGCTGAACCCCACCTTCCCGCGCGCCAACCCGGCGGTGGAGTGGGACCGCCTGGCCGTCGCCTTCGCCGACCTGGTGGTCAAGAAGGCCGTGACCGGCGGCCAGAGCCCGGGCGGCAGCACCCTGGCCACGCAGATGGAGAAGTTCCGCCACTCGCCGGAAGGGCGCACCGACAGCGTGGTGGAGAAGCTGCGCCAGATGATCTCCGCCAGCCTGCGCGGCTATCTCGGCGGGCGCGACACCACCGCGGCGCGCCGCCAGATCGTCGTCGACTACCTGAACTCCACGCCGCTGGCCGCGCGGCCGGGCTACGGCGAGGTGATCGGCCTGGCCGACGGCGTCTGGGCCTGGTTCGGCACCGACTTCGAGACGCTGCGCGACAGCCTTTCGTCTCCGGCCGGCGACGCCGCGGCGCTGCAGCGCCAGGCCACCGTCTACCGCCAGGCGCTGAGCCTGCTCATCGCCCAGCGCCGGCCCTCGCAATACCTGCTGGCCGGCCGCGGCTCCCTGGACCGACTGGTCGACAGCCACCTGCGCCTGCTGGCCCAGGCCGGTGTCATCGACGCCAGGCTGCGCGATGCGGCCCTGGCCCGGCGCAGCGACTTCATGACGGCCCTGCCGGCTGCCGCCTCTCCGGCTTCGCCGCTGTCCTGGAAGGCCGCCGCGACGCTGCGCGCCCGCCTGCTCGGCCAACTGGGCCTGGGCTCCTTCTACGACCTCGACCGCCTGGACCTGACGGTGGAGACGACGCTGGACAAACAGGTGCAGGAGGAGGTGACCGCCGCCCTGAAGAGCCTCTCGGACCCGGCGGCCCTGAAGGAAAGAGGGCTGGACGCGCCGCGCCTGCTGGACCGCGGCGACCCGGCCAAGGTGATCTACAGCCTGCTGCTCTACGAGCGCGGCAGCGACCGCAACCAGCTGCGCCTGCAGGCCGACAACTACGACGGCCCCTTCGACGTCAACGAGGGGACGAAGCTCGACCTCGGCTCCACGGCGAAGCTGCGCACCCTGGTCAGCTATCTCGAGATCATCGCCGCGCTGCACGAGGAGCTGCGCGGCCAGCCGGCGGAGGTGCTGCGCGCCAAGGCCGCCAAGGGCGACACCCTGACGCGCTGGGCGGCTGCGGCGCTGGCCGGGCAACCCGATCTGGATCTGCGCGGCCTGCTGGCCGCGGCCATGCAGCGGCGCTATTCGGCCAGCCCGGACGAAGGCTTCTTTACCGGCGGCGGGCTGCACCACTTCGTCAACTTCGACCGCCGCGACAACGGGCGCGTCATGAGCGTCGCCGATGCCCTGCACAACTCGGTGAACCTGGTCTTCATCCGGCTGATGCGCGACGTGGTGCGCTATCACGTGGCGCAGATCGTCGCCGCGCAGGGCGATCCGCGCGATCCCGCCTCGCCGCAGCGCGCCGGCTACCTCAGTCGCTTCGCCGACCGCGAGGGCAGGGAGTTCATGCTCGGCTTCTACAACGCCTACCGCAGCCTCGACCGCGACGAGATCCTGGAGCGCCTGTCGCGCCGGGCGCGGCAGTCGGCGGCGGCCCAGTCGGTGGTCTTCCGCTCCCTGCGGCCCGAGGCCGGGCCGGCGGCGCTGGGCGCCTTCCTCAGCGAGCGGCGGCGGGGCCGCGCGCTCGACGACGGTGACGTGCGCGACCTCTACGACAGCTACAGCCGCGAGAGCTTCTCCCTCAACGACCGCGGCTACATCGCCAAGGTCCATCCGCTGGAGCTCTGGCTGGCCGCCTACCTCAGCCGCGCGCCGGGCAGTTCCTTCGCCGAGGCCGTGGCCGCCGGCGCCCAGGCCCGCCAGGACGCCTACAGCTGGCTGTTCCGCGCCAAGATGCGGCGCGCCCAGAACCAGCGCATCCGCATCCTGCTGGAGGAGGAGGCCTTCGAGCGTCTGGCCGTCACCTGGCAGCGCCTCGGCTATCCCTTCGACTGGCTGGTGCCGTCCTACGCCACCTCCATCGGCAGCTCCGGCGACCGCCCGGCCGCCCTGGCCGAGTTGATGGGCATCATCCTGAACGACGGCCTGCGCCTGCCCACCGGCCGCTTCGAGCGCCTGCGCTTTGCCGAGGGCACGCCCTTCGAGACGGTGATGCGCCTGCAGGTGCCGGCGGGCGAAAGGGTGCTGCGCAGCGAGGTGGCCGCCACCCTGCGGCAGGCGCTGATCGAGACCGTCGAGCAGGGCACCGGCCGCCGGGTGAGCGGCGCCTTCACCGATGCCGAGGGCAACCGCCTGGTCGCCGGCGGCAAGACCGGTACCGGTGACCACCGCTACGAGCGCTTCGGGCGCAACGGCGAGCTGATCTCCTCGCGGGTGGTGAACCGCACCGCGACCTTCGTGTTCTTCCTGGGAGACCGCTTCTTCGGCGTGATCTCGGCCCACGTGGCCGGGCCGGATGCTGCCGCCTACGGCTTCACCTCGGCCCTGCCCACGCAGCTGCTGAAGTCCCTGGGCCCGCAGCTGCAGCCGCTGCTGGAGCGCGCGCCCGCGCCGCCGGCCCCAGTGCCGGCCCCTGCGCCTCAGGTGGTCGACGACGTGGAGGAGACGGTGCCGCCGCGTCCCAACGCGCCCTGCTACCGCACGCGGGAGAACCGCTGGAACTGCACCCTGGCGGCGGTGCCGCAATCAGCCTCGGCAGCGGCCTCGCGCGGCGGCAACACGCTCGCCGTCCAATAACAGCGGCGCAGCGGCACGCCTCAATATCTGCTGGGGTCCTGCTCGTCGGGCAGGCGTTTCAGGAAATCACGGTAGACCGCATCCTTGGAGCGCTCGTGCAGCGCCGCCAGGGCCGCCACCGGCGCTTCGTCGTAGTCGATCCTGAGGTTGAGGGCGGCGCCGCTGCCGCCGTCGACCAGCAGCGCCGCTGAGCGGGTGCCGCGGCTGTCGCCGCCGGCGGCCTGACCGGCGCTCAGCGCGGCCAGCAGGCGCCCGGCCAGGTCCTGGGCCAGGTCGTTCTCCGTGGCGGCCCGGTAGGCGGCGGCCATGGCCTCCAGCACCTCCGCTCCCGCCAGGATGTTGCCGGCGACGATGACGTTGCTGCCTTCCAGGTGGCCCTTGAAGTCGCTGTTCGACGCCCCGGTCCAGCCGGCCGTCGTCCCCTCGCGGTCCATCACCGCGAGCTGGCGGAAGTCGCGGCCTTCGTCCTCGGCCACCAGCGTGCGCATGACGTGCGAGGCGCTTTGCCCCTTGGCCAGCAGCGGCAGGCCGCGGCGGGCGAAGAGCACGTTGGTGGACCAGCCCTGGGTGGCCACGGCCCCGACGCCGAAACGGCAGTGCGGCACCTGGGCGCCGACGGCGATGCTGCCGGTGGCCGTGGCGACGCCGATGGCCCCGTTTTCCGGGTCGCGGCCGATGATGGTGAAGGTCATTTCCGGCGAGGTTCCTGCCGCCATTGATTCGATGACGGGCAATTTATCATGAAAAAATCCGTTACATTTGAATTTATCATGCTAAATTGAGGCTGTAAACGCGCAGAAACCGCGCACAACCGATCCACCAGGGAGGCGGTAATGAAAAAAATTCTCTTCGCAGCGGCGCTTGCTGGCGGCCTTGGGGCAAGCGGCGTCCTCGCCGCCGGCGCCGTCCAGGCGCAGACGCCGCCGGGGGTTCTGGTCGTCGGCCAGATCGCCGAGCCGAAGTCCCTCGATCCCCACGCCGTGACCGCGGTCAACGACTTCCGCATTCTGATGAACGTCTACGACGGCCTGGTCCGCTACAAGGACGGGACGCTGGAGGTCGAGCCGGCGCTGGCCGAGTCCTGGACCATCAGCGACGACGGCCTGACCTACACCTTCGATCTGCGCGACGGTGTGAAGTTCCACGACGGTTCGGCGCTGAACGCCGCGGCGGTGAAGTTCAACTTCGACCGCATGCTCGACGAGAACCATCCCTTCCATGACACCGGGCCTTTCCCGCTGTCGTTCTTCTTCGGCTCGATCGACACGGTCACCGCCGCAGATGAAGACACGGTGGTCTTCAAGCTGAAGGAGCCCTACGCGCCGTTCCTCTCCAACCTCGCCTATCCGACCGGCCTGATCGTCTCGCCGGAAGCGGTGAAGCAGCACGGCAAGGACTTCGGGCGCAATCCCTCGGGCACCGGTCCCTTCCGCTTTGCCGAGTGGGAGAGCAACGCCAAGGTCGTGGTGGTGCGCAACGAAGGCTACTGGGAAGGCGCGCCGTCGCTGGAAGCCATCGTCTTCCGCCCCATCACCGACGCCAACACCCGCGTCGCCGAGATGCTGTCGGGCGGTATCGACATGATGGTCGAGGTGCCGCCGGACTCCGTCGCCACCTTCGGCAACGACGCCAGCTACCAGGTCTACGAGCAAGCCGGCCCGCACGTCTGGTTCCTGATCTTCAACGTCAAGGAAGGCCCGCTGGCCGACAAGAAGGTGCGCCAGGCGGTGAACTACGCCATCAACAAGAAGGCGCTGGTGGAGAACGTGCTGCAGGGCACCGCGGAAGTCGCCGCCGGCCCGACGCCGCCGGCCTTCTCCTGGGCCTACAACGACAGCCTGAATCCCTATCCCTACGATCCGGAAAAGGCCAAGGCCCTGATCAAGGAAGCGGGGCACGAGGGCGCGGAGCTGACCTTCTATGTTACCGAAGGCGGCTCGGGCATGCTGGACCCGGTGCCCATGGGAGCGGCGATCCAGGCGGACCTCGCCAAGGTGGGCCTCAAGGTCGACATCGAGACTTACGAGTGGAACACCTTCCTCGGCAAGGTGAACCCGGGCCTGGAGGGCAAGGCCGACATGGCGGAGATGGCCTGGATGACCAACGATCCGGACACGCTCCCCTACCTTGCCCTGCGCAGCGAAGCCTGGCCCGACAAGGGTGGCTTCAACTCGGGATACTATGCCAACCCGGAGGTCGACAAGCTGCTGGAGCAGGCGCGCCGCAGCACCGACCAGGCGGAGCGGGCGAAGCTCTACAAGCAGATGCAGACCATCGTGCACGAGGACGCACCCTGGGCCTTCATCGCCAACTGGAAGCAGAATGCGGTGACCTCCGCTGCGGTGAGCAACTTCTCCCTGCAGCCGTCCTTCTTCCTGATCCTGAAGGACGTCACCAAGGGCTGACTTCAGCCCAGGCCCCGGATATCCCCCGGCCCCCTGCAGGTAGCAGGGGCTGGGGGGATGGGGCCGCCCGCCGCCCGCAGGTCGCTCCACCATCGACAGGGGAGACAGCGCCCAAGATGCTGGCCTACACGGTAAAGCGCCTGGTGCTCGCGGTGCCCGTCCTGCTGGGCCTCACCGTCATCGTCTTCCTGATCATGGCGATGATCCCGGGCGATCCCGCCACCGCCATTCTGGGCTCCTACGCCACGCCGGAAAACGTCGAGCGGCTGAACCGCCAGCTCGGCCTCGACCGTTCCCTGGTCGAACAGTACTTCGTCTGGCTCGGCAACCTGCTGCAGGGCGACTTCGGACGCTCCTACAACCTCAACCGCCCGGTCATCGACGAGGTGCTGGAGCGCTTCTCCGCCACCCTCATCCTGGCCGGCGCCTCGCTGCTGCTGTGCTCGATCTTCGGGCTCGTCGCCGGCGTCGTCTCGGCGGTGCGCCAGTACGGCTGGACCGACAGGATCGTCACCTTCTTCGTGCTGATCGGCATCTCGGTGCCGTCGTTCTGGCTGGGCCTGCTGCTGGTCCTCGCCTTCGCGGTGACCTGGCGCCTCTTCCCGGCCAGCGGCATGTTCGCCATCTACGGCGGCGGCGACCTGCCCGACCTGCTGCACCACCTGGTGCTGCCCGCGATCACCCTGGCGGTGGTGGCCACCGGCGTCATCGCGCGCCTGACCCGCGCGGCCATGCTGGAGGTGCTGCGCCAGGACTACATCCGCACCGCCCGCGCCAAGGGCGTGAGCGAGCGCCGCGTCATCTACCGTCACGCCTTCAAGGCGGCGCTGGTCAGCGTCATCCCGGTGATCGGCGTGCAGGCCGGCTTCGTCCTGGGCGGCGCCGTCTACATCGAGACCGTGTTCCAGTGGCCGGGCATCGGCCGCATGCTGGTCACCGCCATCTCGACCCGCGACCTGCTGCTGGTGCAGGGCGGGGTGCTGGTGGTGGCGGCCAGCTACGTGCTGTTCAACCTGGTCACCGACCTGCTGCAGCACCTCGTCGACCCGAGGCTCAGGTCATGACCGCCGCCGGCGCCACCGCTGCGGCCCCGGCCGCCAAGGCCGGCAGCGGCCGGCCCTCGCCGCTGCGCCTCTTCCTGCGCAACCAGCTCGCCGCCTTCGGCGCCGGGCTGCTGCTGCTCATCATCCTGCTGGTCGTCCTGACGCCCTTCCTACCGCTGCAGGACCCGGCGGCGACCGACCCCGCCAACCGCCTGCTGCGGCCGCTGGCCGAGGGCCACCTGCTGGGCAGCGACCACCTGGGCCGCGACATCCTCTCGCGCCTGCTGTGGGGCACCGGGGTCAGCCTGCTGGTCGGCCTCTCGGCCACCTCCGTCGCCGCGCTCTTCGGCTCCACCATCGGCATTCTCGCCGGCTACTTCGGCGGGCGCGCCGACACCCTGCTGATGCGCGGCATCGACATGCTGATGGCCTTTCCCTACATCCTGCTGGCGCTGGCCATCGTCGCCGCGCTGGGGCCGGGCCT
>JBNKHC010000101.1:0-4665 GCA_050290145.1 Kiloniellaceae bacterium
GATTTGTGATATCATTTGCAATCGTCCATTGCGGCATGGAGGCGAGATGCTATCCGCAATGCTCCACTCGGACGTCAAGAACCTTACCCTGTTTCTGATTGCCCTGCTGGCCGCTCCCGCGAGCCAGGCAGCGCCGCAGTACCCGGAAAACCCGGTTGCGATGGTGGAAAGCGGCGCGCACGGCGCACCGATCCGAAACATGGCCGTCGACCAATCGGAACGCTGGATCGTCACGGGATCGGATGACAAATCCGTACGGATCTGGGACGCCGAGACCGGGCGGCTGGTCTCGACGCTGCGTGTGCCGCTCGGTCCGGGAAAGCTGGGCCAGATCTATTCGGTGGCAATGTCGCCGGACGGCAGCTGGATCGCCGCGGGCGGCCTGACGGGCACCACCGATGAGAATCACCGCATATACATTCTTGACCGGGCGAGCGGCGCCCTGCTGCATGTGATCGAAGACCTGTCGAACATGGCCATCGATCTCGCCGTCTCCGCCGATGGCCGGCGCCTTGCGGCATCGCTTTGGGGCCCGCAGGGTGTTCGCCTCTACGATACCTCGAACTGGACGGAGATCGCGCAGGACAGCGACTACGGCGACAGCTCCTATTCGATCGACTTCGCCGCGGATGGCCGCCTGGTCACGACCTCCGACGACGGTGACATCCGCCTCTACGATGCGGAGTTGAACCTGCTCGTCCGGCAGCCGGGAGGGTCCGGCCGCTATCCTTTCGCGGCCCGCTTCTCGCCCGACGGTAAAGAGATCGCCGTTGCCTATGACGATTTTGCCATCATCGACATTCTGTCGGCAGCAGACCTGGGTTGGCTGGACACGGCCGATACGTCGCAGGTGGACAGCTCGAACCTCTTCAAGGTCACCTGGTCGCAGGACGGGTCGCTGCTCTGCGCCGGCGGGCGCTGGGTCAGCGGTGACCAGAACCCGGTTTTGTGCTGGGACCAGGCGGGCCGCGGGCTGACACAGTTCATCGAGGCGGGCGCTACCGATACCGTCGTTGACCTCACCTTCACGAGGAACGGCGACCTGCTGGTTGCCGCCCAGGACTCACTCGTCACCCGCCTCAACCTGCAGGGCGAGACGTATTGGGCCGCACGCGGGGAAAAGGCCGATTTCAGAGGCCAGCGGGAGTTCGACGGACAAAGCCTGCAGGTCTCAGCCGCCGGCAATGTCGTGGAGTTCGGCTTCTCGACCTGGGGCTATAACCGCATGGTGCTCGACCTATCCGCCGGAGAGCTTCGCAGCAGTCCGCTGCCTGGGGAGAATCTGGCCCCGGCGATCGAGACGGGGATGGACATCAAAGGCTGGATCAACACCCGGGAACCGACGCTGGACGGCCGCAGGCTGCCTTTGTTGCCTTTCGAAACGGCGCGGTCGATCGCCATCATACCCGGCCAGCAGCGCTTCCTGCTCGGCGCCGACTACTCGCTGCGCGCCTTTGATGCCGAGGGCCGGCAGCTTTGGGGGATCAAGCAGGATACCGTCACCTGGGCCGTCACGGTTGCCGCCGCCCAGAAAGTCGCCGTCGTCGGCATGGGGGACGGCACTCTGCGATGGTTTGCGGTGGAAGACGGCCGCGAACTGCTCCGCGCCTTCGTCCATCCCGACGGGCGCTGGGTCGCCTGGATGCCTGAAGGCTTCTTCACGGCCTCCGCCTCCGGGTCGAGCCTCATGCAATACATCATCAACCGCGGCGCCGACCGCCTGCCCGAAGTGGTAGCGGTCGAACAGCTGGCCGAGCACTATTACCGCCCGGACCTGGTCGCCGCGCGCCTCGCCGGAGACGAGAAAGTGATCGAAGAGGCGGTCGCCGCTCTCGGCCCGGTCGACGACCTGCTCCGCAAGCGGCAGGCGCCGAAGATCACCCTGGTCGGCCCCCAGCACGTCGACCACAACCGCGTCGACTTCGAGAGCGAAATCCGCATCGAGGGGCCGAATCCGCAAGACCTGGAGCTGGTCTACATCGTCAACGGCGTACGCATCGCCAGGCCGGGCGCCCGTGCGGCGCGCCGCGACCGCCGCGGCGTGGTCCTGTCGCAGCCGCTGACGCTGGATCCGACACTGCCCGGCGAGGACTGCAACCTCATCGAAGTCTATGCCGAGACGGCCGACGGAGCCTTGCGTTCGCCCAGCGTCACCCAGACGGTCTGCATCGACGATCCGCGCTACCGGCCACCGAAGCTTTACGCGCTGGTGATCGGTATCGACGACTACTTCGACAGTTCGCTGGGCCTGATGTGGGCGCGCGACGATGCCGAGCGGATCGGCGACATGCTGAAGACCCACGGCCGCGGGCTCTACCAGCAGATCAAGGTCGTACCCCTGCTGGACGAAGACGCGACCAAGGCGAAGATCAAGAGCGCTTTCGAGACGCTCGCCGGCGAAGTGCAGCCGAGCGATGTCTTCGTGCTCTACATGGCCGGGCACGGCTTTGCGACCGATGGCCGTTACCACTTCGTGCCACAGGAGGCGCGCTTCACGAACAGCGACGCGCTGCGTGACGCGAGCATCGCCGAGGAACAGATCATCGAGTTCCTCGCCGGCATCAACACCACCAAGAGCCTGATCATCCTGGACACCTGCGAGTCAGGGGCTTTCTCGCCGGTCGGATCCAACCAGCTCGCCCTGGCGATGACCCGGGGCGCAAAGACCAAGTTCGCCATCGACCGGCTGATGCGCCAGTCCGGCCGCGCGGTGCTGGCCGCCTCCAGCGCCCGCCAGGAAGCCCTGGAGGGCTACAAGGAGCACGGCCTCTTCACCTGGGTGCTGCTGAAGGCCGTCGCGGAGTCCGACAAGCGCTTCGGCAACGGCAACGAGCTGGTCGACATCGGCGAGTTGAACAGCTATCTCAGCGAAGAGGTGCCGAAACTCAGCAAGCAGGTCTTCGGGCGGGCCCAGGTGCCGATGGGAACCGTCAGCGGCAAGCTCGAGTTCATCTTCGCGAAAAACCCCGAGTGAACGATGTCCAAGCTGTCCGAGGAAGAAATCGAACAGATCGCCCGGATCGTCGCAGCCGCCACAGAGACCAAAGCCGAGGCGCCGCCTGCCAAAGGCGGACTCGTGAAGGCCGGTCAGTTCCTCCTGACGAACTGGCCGCTTACCGTGCTGTTGCTCTCCGCGGTCAGCTTCTTTGGCGCGATCGCCTACGAAGGCGCCTCTCCCCTCTTCTACTTCAAGAAGATCGCCGCCGAGGACAGGAAGGTCTCCGCCGAACTGCGGATGCATGAGTACCGGAAGGACCTTACACAAAGGCACCTGGAGCTGGGCTACAAGCTGCTGGACCAGGGATTGCAGAACGACGCCCTCACCGAGTTCAAGGCCGCCCAGGCGATCTCCGAAGACAGCATCCCTGCCGCGCTCGCCATCAGGACCGCCGAGCTTTTCAAGCAGGACGCCTTCGAGGAATACAGCCCGAGCGTCTTCAAGACACGCGTCCTCTCCCTCTTCGGTGAGGCAAAGACCGGCCCCGGAGAGCCGTCCGAGCCGCAGGTCCGCGCCCCCCACGTTCTGGCCTACCTGGGCGACTTCTATCGCTGGTCGGGGGACTCGCCGGCGGCCGCCTCGGCCTATGAAGCCGCGCTGGCGACGCGCCCGACACTTGCCCACGCGGTGCTGGGCCTGGGTCACATCGCCTATGACGCCGGTGACTTCGCCGGCGCGGAGACGCTCTACCGGCGCGCCCACGAGCTTTACCCCGAGAACCCGGATTACCTAGCGAACCTCGCCTCCGCGCTGCGGCTGGTTTCCCATCACGAGGAAGCCATCACCTTCTTCCTGGAGGTGACCAGGCTCGACCCGGACCGCCTCGCGCCCATCGCGGAGCTCTGCGTGACGCTGCGCGCGGCAGAAAGGTTCGCCGAGAGCTACAACGCCCTGCGCCAGACAAGGGCTCACCTTGCGATGGAGGGAAACAAGAGCCGCCTCTTCACCAAAGGCGGAAAGAACGACCCCGGCTGGCTGATCGTGATCGCGGATACGACGGAGACCCTATCGGAGCGTGAGGAGAAACTCGCCTTCCTCGACGTCTCGGCAGGGCTTTCGGCGGCCCTGCTGGGACGGCAGCAGGAGGCGCGCGCCCTGATCCAGGACTGGGCCGCCGCGCCGCGCTTCCTGCCCCACGTGTCAAAGCTGATGCAGGCCGAAATCGCCTTCCTGAAAGAGCGTTACCCCGCCCGCCGTCAGGCCCTGGACAGCTTCAGCGCCGTGCTGGTCGAGGTGACCTCCCGGGCCGAGAACACGGACTAGAGCCAGATCCGATGGGACTGGATCTATTCGGAGATCCCTGCAGCAATAGCGGCAGAGTAAAGCCGTATTCTGTCTTCCTGCTTTTTGTAATTGTTGATCCAGAGCCACTTCGACATGTGAAATTTGGGATACTTTCGACGGAAGCGTTCAGCCGTTCGGGCGGCTTCATCCACCTCCCCCAGCTTCGCTTGCGCCGCCGCAAGGAACACATGACCTATCGGACTGTCGGGACCGCCAAATCGTTCAAATCGCCTTTTGTATACCGCGGCACAGTCGGCGTATCTGCCGGCGGTAAAATATGCCATGCCCAGAAAGGATAGCCCGCGAATGGTATCGATACGGCTCAAGCCATTCGCAGTCTCGAGATACTCGACGGCGCGATCGGGTTGGCCGGCGAAGTTGAG
>JBNKHC010000102.1:0-5772 GCA_050290145.1 Kiloniellaceae bacterium
GCGCCGGATCTGGACGTGCTCTATTTCGCCGGGGAGCGCCGCCTGGAACGGGTGAATCTGGAGCTGCGCCGCCGCACCACCGGATGGGAGACCATTCGCCTCTCCGGCAGCATCCCGGAACAGTACTGGTCGCCAGAAAGGGAAGCGCCGGCCGAACCCGCGCCGCCTGAGTCGGAGTTGCCCAAGAAGGAAGTGCTGGAGACGCAGGCCGGTGACAGCAGCGTGGTCGAGGAGAAAAAGCCGGAGGTGACCGCCAAGCTGAACCGCCGCTACCTTCAGTTCTCCTTTGCTCCCGACGCCGCCGGCAGCGGCCTGCGCCTGCTGGCGCAGAGCGACGACCTGGGCGCGCTGCTGCGCGCCACCAACATCACCGATACCGTGGTCGGCGGCCGCGTCCAGGTTACCGGACACAGCGAGGGGCCGAGCCCGACTTATCCCATCGAGGCCAAGGTCCAGGCGCGCGACTTCGTCATGGTGAAGGCGCCGGCCATGGCCAAGCTGCTGACCGTGGCCTCCTTCACCGGCGTTCTCGACCTGCTGCGCGGGGAGGGGATTCCCTTCCAGGGCATGGACGGCGACTTTGTGCTGGACGACGGCGTGGCGACGACCGACCTGATGCGCATCTACGGCGCCTCCCTGGGCCTGACGGCCAAGGGCGAGATCGATTTCGACAATGACGCCATCGACTTGACCGGAGTGGTGGTGCCGGCCTACTCGATCAACAATTTCCTCAGCAAGATCCCCCTGCTGGGCACCCTGCTGACCGGCGGCGAGGGTGAGGGGCTGTTCGCCGTGGTCTACTCGGTGGAGGGCGAGGTGGACGACCCAAACGTCTCGGTCAATCCGCTCTCCGCCCTGACACCGGGCTTTTTGCGCAACATCTTCACCGCCGAGCCGAGCGACGAGCCGCCGAGCGCCCTGCCGAGATGGCGCGATCGCATCGACAAATAGCGATCGTCAACCGGCCAGCTTGACCAGCGCATGGCGCTTCTTGCCGGCGGAGAGCTTGAGGCTGCCTTCCGGGCCCAGGTCGTCCAGGCCCACGGTCTGCATCTCGTCCTTGATGGCGACGTCGTTGAGCCGCCCGCCGCCGCCCTTGATCAGGCGGCGCGCCTCGCCATTGCTCTTGGCCAGGCCGGCGCGGCGCATCAGCTCGAAGGCCGGCAGGCCGCCGCTGAGCTCGGCCTCGCTGACCTCGATGGTCGGCAGGCCCTCGGCGCTCTTGCCTTCCTCGAAGGTCTGGCGCGCTGTCTCCGCCGCCTCGGCCGCCGCCGTCTCGCCACGGCACAGCTTGGTCGCCTCCATGGCCAGGATCTTCTTCGCCTCGTTGATCTCGGCACCCTCCAGGGCCTCCAGCCGCGCCACCTCGTCCAGCGGCAGCTCGGTGAAGAGGCGCAGGAAGCGGCCGACATCGCCGTCCTCGGTATTGCGCCAGAACTGCCAGTAGTCGTAGTGGCTGAGGCGCTTGTCGCTGAGCCAGATGGCGCCGGCGGCGGTCTTGCCCATCTTGGCGCCCGAGGCGGTGGTGATCAGCGGTGTCGTCAGGCCGTAGAGCGGGCGCTGGTCGATGCGCCGGCCCAGCTCGACGCCGTTGACGATGTTGCCCCACTGGTCGGAGCCGCCCATCTGCAGGCAGCAGTCCATGCGCCGGCTGAGCTCCAGGAAGTCGTAGGCCTGGAGGATCATGTAGTTGAACTCCAGGAAGGTCAGCGGCTGCTCGCGGTCCAGGCGCAGCTTCACGCTGTCGAAGGTCAGCATGCGGTTGATGGTGAAGTGCGGGCCGACATCGCGCAGGAAGTCGATGTACTGCAGGCCGTCCAGCCAGTCGGCGTTGTTCATCATCACCGCCTCGGCGGGGCCGTCGCCGAAGGTCAGCAGGTTGTCGAAGGCGGTGCGGATGCCGGCGATGTTGGCCTCGATCTGCGCGCTGCTGAGCAGCTGGCGGGATTCGTCCTTGCCGGAGGGGTCGCCGATCTTGGTGGTGCCGCCGCCCATCAGGGCGATGGGCCGGTGGCCGGTCTTCTGCGCCCAGCGCAGCATCATGATCTGGACCAGCGAGCCGACGTGCAGGCTGTCCGCCGTGGCGTCGAAGCCGATATAGGCGGTGATGCGCTCCTTCAGCGCGCGCTCGTCGAGCGCGTCGAGGTCCGTGCACTGATGGATGAATCCGCGGTCCTGAAGGGTCCGCAGGAAGTCGGAACGGGGCGCTGTCATGGTTCGGTCGCGGTCCTGTCGAGATCCGGGGCTGGTCCTGCTGGCTGAAGGCCGCCGCTTGGGGCGGGCGCTGGCATTTAACACAATCGCCGCCGGATCACAATTTGGGGCCGCAAGTTTTCCATCCCGCATGACGGCGGCGGGCGTTAACCTTGTTTGACCGAATCGTAATCTCTGCCCGCTAGAACAGCGGGCAGAGGGATATCCCGGAGCTGGCGAGAGGCATGGCAGACAAGGCATCGGATGAGGCAAAGCCCTGGGCCCTGGGCCTGATGAGCGGCACCTCGCTGGACGGCATCGACGCGGCGCTGATCCGCAGCAACGGCGAGCGCCGGGTGGCCATGGGGGCCTTCCTCAGCCAGCCCTACGACCCGGAGATGCGCCGCCGCCTGCGTTCGGTCCTCGGTGGCAAGGGCCCGGTGGCGGAGGTCGAGCGGGAGCTGACCCTGCGCCACGTGGAGGCGGTGCGCCGCCTGCTGGCCGAGGCGGGGGTGGCGCCGGAAGAGGTCCGGGTCATCGGTTTCCACGGCCACACCATCCTGCACCGGCCCCAGGAGGGCCGCACCTGGCAGATCGGCGACGGCGCCCTGCTGGCGGCCGAGACCGGCATCGACGTGGTGGCGGACCTGCGCGGCAACGACGTGGCCCTGGGCGGCGAGGGCGCGCCCCTGGTGCCGCTCTACCAGGCGGCCCTGGCAGCGCCCCTGGAGCGGCCCCTGGCGGTGGTCAACATCGGCGGCGTCGCCAACGTCGCCTGGATCGGAGAAGGCGAGGGGGCGGTTCTGGCCTTCGACACCGGCCCCGGCAACGCCCTGATCAACGACTGGGTGGAGCAGCATGGGCGGGACCCGCTGGACCGCGACGGCGCCCTGGCCCGGGCGGGCCGGGTGGACGAGGGGCTGCTGGCCCGCCTGCTGGACAATCCCTACTTCGGCCGCAAGCCCCCCAAATCCCTCGACCGCGACGACTTTTCAGCGGCGCCGGCGGAAGGGCTGTCGCTGGAGGACGGGGCGGCGACGCTGACCGCCTTCACCGCGGCCACCATCGCCAAGGCGGCCGAGCATTTCCCGGCCCCGGTGCGACGCTGGCTGATCACCGGCGGCGGGCGCCACAACCCGACCCTCATGGCCATGCTGGCCGCCCGGGTCGGGGCGCCGGTGGCGCCGGTCGAGGCGGTGGGCTGGCAGGGCGACGCGCTGGAGGCCCAGGCCTTCGCCTATCTGGCCCTGCGCTCCCTGGCGGGGCTGCCGTTGACCCTGCCGACCACGACGGGGGTCAGCCGCCCGGCGAGCGGCGGCCGGCTGCATCCGGCGCCCGAAGGGGCGCACGCCTAGAGCAGATCAGGCTTGGTTGCGGAACTCAGCCCGTGGCGGTCTTGCTGTTGGCGTCCGCCAGGGCCTTGGCCAGGTAGTCGTCGACGTGGCCGCTGAGCTCTTCCATCTCGTCCTGGAAGAAATGCCCGGCCCCGGACACCACCCGGTAGTCGATGGCGATGCCGCGCTGGGACGACAGCTTGTCGACCAGCTTCTTCACCGAAGGCTCGGGCACCACCTCGTCCTTGTCGCCCTGGATGATCAGGCCTGAGGAGGGACAGGGCGCCAGGAAGCTGAAATCGTGCATGTTGGCCGGCGGCGCCACGGAGATGAAGCCGCTGATCTCGGGCCGGCGCATGAGCAGTTGCATGCCGATCCAGGCGCCGAAGGAGAAGCCGGCGATCCAGCAGCCCTCGGCGTTCTCGTTGTAGGTCTGGAGCCAGTCCAGCGCCGCCGCGGCATCCGACAGCTCGCCCTCGCCCCGGTCGAAAACGCCCTGCGAGCGCCCGACGCCCCGGAAATTGAAGCGCAGGACCGAGAAGCCCTGGCGCACGAAGGCGTGGAACAGCGTGTAGACGACCTTGTTGTTCATGGTGCCCCCGTACTGTGGGTGGGGGTGCAGCATGAGGGCGATGGGCGCATTGGGGCGCTTGCTGTGCTGGTAGCGTCCTTCAAGACGGCCCTCGGGGCCATTGAAGATCACGTCAGGCATAGACCCTTTATTCCTATTCTTTATCTTGGCGGTGCGATCGGGCGGGCTTCCGGCGCTCCAGTGGCCTCCGGAAAAGGGTTTCCGGGGGGGCCGGCGGCGCAGCCGCATGTCCCTGTGCTTTTCTCAGGCGTTTTGTTTGGACGTTTCGTCCATTGATCGCATCTTGTTATTTTCCCGACCTTTTTTGGCCAGCCGGAAACTTGACCATTCTACTCAGGCTTACTATATCTCCAGGTATTGTCGCCTGTGGACCTTTGGGCGCATGATCTGCGCTGACGGCCGCCTGGGGCGACAAAAGGCGGCGATAATAGCACGATGGACGAAGCGATGTTCAAGTCTCTACGGGCCGAAATCGATGCCACCATGCAGCGCGACCCCGCGGCGCGCTCCCGCCTAGAGGTGGTGCTTTGCTATCCCGGTTTCCAGGCCGTCATGCTGTATCGCCTGGCCAACGCCTGCTGGCGGCGGGGCTGGTACCTGCTGGGCCGCTGGATCTCGGCCGTCGGGCGCGTGCTGACCGGCATCGAAATCCACCCCGGCGCGACCATCGGCGAGCGCTTCTTCATCGACCACGGCATGGGCGTGGTGATCGGCGAAACTGCCGAGATCGGCGACGACGTGACGCTCTACCAGGGGGTGACCCTGGGCGGCACCTCGCCCAGCGTCGACAGCGACAGCCAGCGTAACGTGAAGCGCCACCCGACCCTGCTGGACAACGTGATCGTCGGCTCCGGCGCCCAGATCCTGGGCCCCTTCACCGTCGGTCGCTGCGCGCGCATCGGCGCCAACGCGGTGGTCACCAAGGAGGTGCCGGAGGGCGCCACCATCGTCGGCATTCCCGGCCGCGCCGTTCAGACCAGCAAGACCACGGGCACCGAGAATGCCCCCTTCGTCGCCTACGGCACGCCGACCGGCAACATTCCCGATCCCGTCGCCCGGGCGCTGGACGGCCTGCTCGACGAAGTGCAGAGCCTGCGCGCCCGCGTGAACGAACTCGAGGCCCGCTCCGGCAAGACGGCCTCCGGCAACGGCCTGCCCGTCGAAGGCGACGAGCGCGAAATGGGCGAGGCCAAGCAGCCGGAAGGCAAGTGCTGACGTCACTGGGCCACCAGAAGGGAGAAACAGGGTGAAGTTGAGCACCAAGGGGCGCTATGCCGTTATGGCGCTCTGTGACCTTGCCAGCCATGCCGAGGGGCGACCCGTGGCCCTGGCCGACATCGCCGAGCGGCAGGAGATTTCCCTTTCCTACCTGGAGCAGCTCTTCGCCAAACTCAGGCGCGGCGGGCTGGTGCGTTCCGTGCGCGGCCCTGGCGGCGGCTACCTCCTGGCCCATACGCCCGAGGATACCCGGATCTCCGACATCATCCTGGCCGTGGACGAGCCGATCCGCGCCACCCGCTGCATGCCCGGCCAGCCGCTGGGCTGCCGCGGCAACCAGAGCCGCTGCCAGACACATGACCTCTGGGAAGAGCTCGGCAACCAGATCTACCTCTACCTCAGCTCGGTCACCGTGGACGACGTGATCTCGCGGCG
>JBNKHC010000103.1:0-1264 GCA_050290145.1 Kiloniellaceae bacterium
GTCGATGTCTTCGGCCCCGACGCCAAACTCGGCCGCACCACGGTGCACGCCAGCGCCTAGTGTCGCGTCTCCGCACCGCCGTCACCTTCGGGCTTGTCCCGAGGGTCCAGAGCGGCCGCTCCGTCGCTTGCCCCGGATGCCCGGAACACGTCCGAGCATGACGTAGCGGTGCATGCTACACGGTTAAGCGTCGTGGGCAGCAGGGGCGTTGACGGATGGACTATGAAGAACTCAAGCGGCGGGTCCTTGAAGAGAACGACCTCATGGACACCGTCAATTCCTTCTTGAAGGACGACGACCAAGTCTACTACGCCGATCGCCATGCGCTGGAATATGCTGGCTACGACTACGATCCCTACGCGCTAGACCCTGAGACAATCAAGTTGGGCGTGAAACTCGGACTCGACCTGCTGCGCCATTGGTCGCAGCAGCGGAAATCGGTCACCTCTCTCTTTGTTTCCGAGCCCTACTTGGCCATCGACGAAGAATGGCTGTTGGGCCTGCCGAACCCGGCGCCGCCCTATCTCTACATCTGTCTTGCGAAGACCGAGGATGCTTTTGCGCCCAACCCGGTTATCGGAAGCCCCGAAAGGTCATTGGCACTCGATGGCGACATCGACCTAAGCGGCACGGCGGTTCTCTATGTCGAAGGCTACGACGACCCCGATGAGGAAGAAGTTTTCGGTGCCTGGCATATCCGCATCGATGGCGAAGACCAAGAACCGCATTGAACCTTTCAGTAAGCTAGTTCTGCGCCTTCAATACACAAACGCCCTTGTCGTCCCGGGGCTTGTCCCCGGGACCCATTGGCGTTGACGGTGCGCGAAAGCGTTTGATTCCCGGCAATGATGGAACGGCCAGGGCATTGGATCCCGGCAACAAGTGCCGGGATGACAGCTTTGGCTGTGGCGAGGGCGAGCTTCTCAGTCAGCCGCCGTGGGCCCACTCCCAGTAGGCTTCGCGGGCGGTGGTGTAGACCGGGCCGGGCTGCAGGTTGCGGTCCTCGACGCGTGTGATCGGCATGACCTTGCCGTAGTTGCCGGTCGAGAAGACCTCGTCGGCCTCCAGCACGTCCTGCCAGGTGACGCGGCCTTCGTGCACTTGGATACCCCTTTCCTGGAGAAGCTGCATGACCCTTTGGCGGGTGATGCCGTTCAGGAAGGTGCCGTTGGGCGCCGGGGTGATGGCGGCGCCGTCCTTGGCGATCCAGATGTTGGCCGTGGCCAGTTCGGCGACGTTGCCGATGGCGTCCAGCACTACCGCG
>JBNKHC010000104.1:0-23268 GCA_050290145.1 Kiloniellaceae bacterium
GTGAAGACACCGCGCACCACGGCATAGCCCTGGTCGCGGAACTGCGTGACATGCTCCGGCATGGCCGGGGAGTGGGTCATCCTGTCCTCTAGCCTGACGCGCGCTGCACCGCTGCCCCTGATTACCACGATTCCCCCGGCAAGCGCAGGGCGTGCCGCCGATTTTCCCATGAACTTTTTTGGCGCCGGCACCGACCCATGGAAGTGGCCGGCCATAGGCCGGCTGCGCTGCGCCCCTTTTCCTTGCCGAGGACCCGGACCCATGACTCCTGAGAGAAAACTGCTGATTCGCCGCACCTGGGAACAGGCGGCCGCTGCCGGCGAGGCCGTCGCCGTGCTGTTCTACGACCGCCTCTTCGAGATCGACCCTTCCCTGGAGCTGCTCTTTATGCGCAGCGACATGGCGGCCCAGCGCGCCAAACTGCTGCGGGCCCTGGCCCTGGCGGTGGCGAGTCTTGACCGCCTGGAAGCCCTGGAGCCGACGCTCGCGGAACTTGGCCGCCGCCATGTGGGCTACGGCGTGCGCCGGCATCACTACAAGGTGGTCGGCGCGGCCCTGCTGTGGACCCTGCGGCGCGCGCTGGGCGAGGCCTGGACCCACGAGGTGGAAGACGCCTGGAGCGAGGTCTACGCCCTGGTCTCCGGCATCATGGTCTCCGCCGCCGAAGAGGCGCAGCCGCCGCGCGTGGCCGCCCTGTGACGCTGCGCCGCGGGCGGTGCGGCGGCTTGAACGGCTGACAGCAGGCGGATACTGTCAGCGCCTTCGTCAACAGGCGCGGGCCCTCCCATGATCACCGTCTTCGGATCGCTGAACGCCGATCTCGTCTGCCAGGTGGCGCAGCTGCCCACGCCGGGCGAAACCGTGACCGGGCCGGGCTACACGGTGGTGCCGGGGGGCAAGGGCGCCAACCAGGCCCTGGCCGCCGCGCGCGCCGGGGCGCCCGTGCGCATGGTCGGCTCGGTGGGCCGTGACGCCTTCGCCGAAGCGGCCCTGCAGAGCCTGCGCAAGGGCGGCGTCGACCTCACGGCCATTGCAGAGAGCAACGAGCGCACTGCCTGCGCCTTCATCGGCGTCGACCCGGCCGGGCAGAACATCATCATCGTCGCCAGTGGCGCCAACCTGGAAACCCGGGCCGAGCAGTTGCAGCGGGCCGGCCTGGAAGCCGGCGACCTGCTGCTGTTGCAGATGGAGGTGCCGCATGCGGAGAACTGGCAGGCGGTGGCCTTCGCCAAGCAGGTGGGGGCGCGGGTGGTACTGAACCTGGCGCCCGCCGGGGCGGTGCCGCCGGAGGTGCTGCGCCAGGTCGACTTCCTGATCGTCAACGAAACCGAGGCCGCGCAGCTTGGCGCGCAGCTGGGCCTGGCCGAGCGCGACCCGCAGGAGGTGGGCGCCCGCCTGGCGGCCGACTTCGTCGAGCACTGCATCGTCACCCTGGGGGGCGCGGGCGTCGCCTCCTACGGCGCGGCGGGATCCCACCGCCTGCCGGCGCTGCCGGTGGAGGTGGTGGACACCACGGCCGCGGGCGACGCCTTCGTCGGCGGCTTTGCCGCGGCGCTGGAGGCGGACCGGGCGATCGAAGACTGCCTGGCCCAGGGGGTCGTCGCCGGCGGGCTCGCCTGCCGTCATCTGGGCGCCCAGTCCAGCCTGCCGCCGCAGCACGAGATCGTCGCCGAACTGGTGAACTACCGCGCCTAGCCGGACTTGGCGCCGTTCAGCTCGTCGATCACGTCGGCGTAAAGCGTGAGCGCTTCGCGTCCCTTGGGCGAGAGTGCGTAGATGCCGCGTTCGACCCGCTGGAACCAGCCGTAGACGTCGCGTTGCAGGATGCTGCCCGCCGTCGTGACGCCGGCGTCCCGCGCCACCACGGCGGCCTTGGTCGGGCCGTTGCCGCCCAGCAGGGCGGCACATCGCAGGGCGTTCTGGCGGTAGGCGGTGACGATGGGGCGGCGGGTCTGGCCGCCGGTGTTGGGATCGCCGACCCGCTGGGCGAATTCTTTCAGCAGCAGGGCCTGGCGCTTACGATTGGGCCGCGGCTGATAGGGCAGGGGATCCAGCAGCGGCTCCACCAGGTTCTCCGCCGGGTGGACCATCAGCAGGCCGAGGCCGAGGCGGCGGCAGAGCTTCAGGACGCTCTTGCGGTCGCGCCGCCAGGTGAGCGCCCTGGCCGGCGCGACGAAGGCGAGATAGACCTGCTCGCTTAAGGTCAGGCGGTCGACGCCCTGCAGCAGCAGGGCCAGGTTGAAGGTCTTCTTCAGTTCGACGATGACCGGCGGCTCCTCGCCGCGCCGGGCGACGAGGTCACAGCCGCGCACCTCCGCCTTCACGGCGTAGCCCTGGCCTTCCAGGAAGGCCTTCACCGGTTCGTAGAGATCTTCTTCACGGGTCGCGGTCACGCCCGCGAGTCTAGCCGGGTCGGCGGAGTCGCGACTAGTCGCCCGCTGCCAAGGTGGTGGTGGGCGCGATCACGCGGCGGTTCCAGGGCATGACGGCCAGCAGGCTCGCCATGGCGCAGGTGCCGGAGAGACCCGCGAAGGTCAGGCCAGCGCCGACGAAGCCGGAGAGGGCGAAGAACCAGGGCGACACGGTGAAGCCCAGGACGACGCCGATCAGCACCATCATACCGGCGGTGATCTGAACCTGGCGCTGGATGGAGATCGGCGCCTTGCGGTTGATCACCGTCTGCAGGCCGGCTTTCTTCCAGCCGCTGAGGCCCTGGTCGAGCATATAGACCTCGGCAAAGCCGGTGCCCAGGATGCGCGGCGCCGCCTCGGCGGTACGCGCGCCGCTGGCGCAGTGGAAGATAGCGATCTTCTGGCGGTCCTGCGGGAAGTCGCTGGGGCTGAAGCCCGACAGGGGCACGTGATGCGCCCCGGGCACGTGCTCGCGGGCGAACTCGTCGCTTTCGCGGATATCCACCAGGATCGCCGCGCCGCTGTCGATCAGGGACTTGGCCTTATGTGCGTCGATCTTATTCAGTGTGGACATGGTCTCGATACTCCTCGTCGTCAGGCTTCTTCAGGGTCGCCGGCCCAAGCGGGCCGGGTCAGGTCTCAACCATCTGTTTCGCGGGCACGCAATACAGCTCGTAGAGCAGCATGATGACGGCGCGAGCTTCGTCGCCGGTCAGGCTGTAGTGCATCGTGCGGCCCTCGCGCCGGGCGCTCACCAGCCCGTCCCGGCGCAGCAGGGCGAGCTGCTGCGAAACCGCGGCCTGGCGCAGGCCGAGAGTCTCCGCCAGTTCGCCCACCGTCTTCTCGCCGTCGGCCAGCTGGCACAGTAGCATCAGGCGGTTCTCGCTGGAGAGCGCCTTCATCAGGTCGGCGGCCGCCGTGGCCGAGGTCTGCATGTCCCGTGGGTTCATATCTTCACAAGTATGAATATATGGGTCCGGCGTCAAGGGGGTGCCAAAAAGAAGCGGAATTTCAGAGATTAACGAGGTGCCGGCAGGGCCAATTCGGCCAGCAGCGGCAGGTGATCGGAGGCGCTGCGGGCCTCTGACGCCGCCCAGGAGCGGGTCAGCAGGTGTCCGGGCCGGCACCAGATGCGGTCCAGAGGCAGCAGCGGCAGGCGGGCGGGGAAGCTGCGGTGGCGGGTGCGGCCATCGAAGAGCCGGAAGAGGCCGCGCTGGGTGCAGCGGGGCCACAGCCATTCATTGAAGTCGCCCAGCAGCAGGACGGGATCGGAGAGGTCGGCGCGGACGATTTCCTGCAGGGCTGCCACCTGGCGGAGCCGCTCGCCGAGCCTCAGGCCCAAGTGCGTGGCGATGACCCGGAGGCGTGCCGCGGGAAGGCGCAGAGTCGCCGTCATCACCTTGCGCGGCTCCAGCCCGGGAACCGAGATGTCGTGCACCTGCTTGTCGTCCAGCGGAAACCGACTGGCCAGGAACTGGCCGTAGTGGCCGTCGGCGCCGGAGATCGCCCAGGCGTCGTGGCCGTGGTCGCCCACCGCCTCGCGCAGTACGTCGTAGACCTGGCCCACACCCGGGATCTGCCGGCGCGAGTCGACCTCCTGGAAGGCGGCCACGTCGGGGGCCAGCCGCTCCAGGGCGTCGCGCACGCGCGCCACGTCGTGGCGGCCGTCGCCGCCGACGCAGCCGTGGATGTTCCAGGTCAAAACTCTGAGTGGGGGAGCCCTGTCAGGCATTTTCGCGCGCGCGCAGGCGGGTGGCGAGGGCCTGCAGGCCCAGTGAAAGAGCCACCCAGGCGAGGATGAAGCCGCCGAAGAGGACGAGCTGCGCCGGTTCGGGATCACTCAGCACCCGGCCGAGCTGGTTGCCCAGCAGAGTGATCACCAGGATCCCCGGCGCCATGCCGAGGAAGGTGCCGGCGATGAAGTCGGGGAACCTCACATGGCTGGCGCCGGCGGCCAGGTTGATGAAGGTGAAGGGTGCGATGGGCAGCATGCGCAGGGCCGCCACCGAGATCACGCCGCGGTCCGCGAGGGCGCGGCTGACCCGGTTGACGCTGGGGCCCACCAGGTTGCGCAGCGGCTGAGCACCGGCGCCGCGCCCGATGCCATAGTTCAGGGCGGCGCTGAGCAGAGAGGCGGCCAGAGCGTAGCCGAAGGCCGGCAGCGGCGGGAAGATCATGCCGGTCATGGCGATCAGTACCGTGACCGGAAAGGCCACCAGGCTGCCGAGCAGGAAGGCGGCGATCACCACGCCGGGCAGCCACAGGCCGCCGGCCATTTCCTGCAGCTCCCGGCCGAGCACCTGAGGATCGGTGAAGTCGGAGAGCGGCGTATAGCGCCACAGGGCCACCAGGCCGAGCAGCACCACGCCGGCGGCGGTGAGTTTGGCGAGGCGCGATACGTGATGCCTGGCCTCCGTGGCGCCGAACATGTCGCCGATGAACTCGGGCGTGGCGATGGGGCGCTCGGGATCGGCGATCTGCCCGACCGTGCGGCTCAGTTCGTCGGCCGTGACGTCGCTGAGATCGATGGGTTGCAGGCTGCGGCCCTCTCCGTCGAAGCGGTCGAGCAAGGCGAAGAGCGAGGGGTCCTGCGCCAGGATATCGTCGATCGATTCACGCGCGCATCCCAGGTGCTCGGCCAGCAGCCGGTTGCGCAGCCGGACGATGCTCTCGCGCTCCGTTTCGTTCGCGGCCTCCAGCGCCAGGTCGCATTCCGTGTCCATGCCCATGGAGCGGTTGTTGAGATTGGCCGAGCCGACGCGCAGCAGGCGGTCGTCCACCACCATGATCTTGGAATGCACCATGACGCCTTCGCCGGTGTCGTCTCCGGGCAGGGCGGGAAAGACCAGCCGCATCTGCCTGTCGACACCGGCCTGCCGCAGGCGCTCCATGAAGCGTTTGCGCCCGGCGTTCATGCTGTGCTCTTCCAGCCAGCTCTGGTGCACGTTGGGCGCGACGATCAGAACCTCGAGATCCGGCTTTTGCTCGAGGCGCCGGATCAGGGCGTCGCAGACGTTCTCGGTGGTGAGGAACTGGTTCTCGATGTAGAGGCTCTTCTCGGCAGCGGCGACACAGCGCAGGAAGAGCTTTTCCACCTCGCGCACTTCCGGCTCGCCGTCATAGGCAGGGAAGGTACGGGCGATGCCGATCCGGGTGTCGGTGAAATCAGGCTCGAAACCCGCCGGCCAGGGATCGCCTTGCGGGCGGGGCGCCTTTGGTGTCTCGCAGGCGGCGCGCTGCCAGCGGTAGCGTACCAGTTCCGCCAGGGCGCCAGCCGCCGCGCCGTCGACCATCATCTGAATGTCGTGGAAGGGGCGGTAGCATTGGCCTTGCGGATCGCTGCGGCCCGGGTGCTGCAGCTTGTGGCTGGAGGTGTCCCAGCGACGGATGGTGACATCCAGGCCGCCGGAAAAGGCCAGGGCATCGTCAATCACCACCACTTTCTGATGGTGGGAGGCGCCGACCGGCAGCACGTCGTCCAGGCAGACGGAGATCTGCGGCGGCGTGGACCAATTCAGCTTCACTGCCGGCAGCGGCTCGCGCTCCAGCGCATAGAGCATGGAGTAGTCCCAGAGCAGCAGATGGATCTTCAGTTCGGGGCGGCGGCGCACCAGTTCGGTAAGGAAGGCGCCGAAGGTGACAGGCAGGTCGTCGTCATTGCCCTTCTTGCCCTCGGGGCCGACGAGGGGCGTGCGGCTGTCGATGTCCCACCCAACGATGAAGACCTCGCGCCGGGCGTTCAGCAGGGCACGGCGCAGCGCCAGGAAGTAGTCGGCGCCGTCGATCAGCACCCGGGCGCGGGCGCAGGCGGCGATGCGCCAGCAGCTGTCGTCTTGCTGGAGGATCTGCGGCGATGTCGCTGGCATAGTCAGCGATATGGGGGGAGGATTCCCGGAAATCCACGACTTTTTCGGGGCTTGCCGCAAAGCAGCACTACCGCGCCCCGCGGTCGCGCAGGCCCGGACAAGGCCTTGAGACAAAAAAGGGGCCGGTCGAAACCGGCCCCGAAAGTCGCTTTTGGGTTTATGGAGTTGAGGAGGCTTAGAAGCCCATGCCGCCCATGTCGCCCATGCCGCCGGCAGGCATGGCCGGCTCCTTCTTCTCGGGCTTGTCGGCGACCATGGCCTCCGTGGTGATCAGCAGGCCGGCCACCGAGGCGGCGTCCTGCAGGGCGGCGCGCACGACCTTGGTCGGGTCGATGACGCCATCCTTCACCAGGTTGGTGTACTTGCCGGACTGGGCGTTGTAGCCCCACTGGGCGTCCTTGTTCTCCAGGATCTTGCCGACCACGATGGAGCCGTCGGTGCCGGCGTTTTCCGCGATCTGGCGCACCGGCGCCTCGAGGGCCTTGCGCACGATGCGGATGCCGACCTTCTGGTCGTCGTTGTCAGCTTCCAGCTTGGCCAGCTTGGCCTCGGCGCGCAGCAGGGCGACGCCGCCGCCCGGCACGATGCCTTCCTCGACCGCGGCGCGGGTCGCGTGGAGGGCGTCATCGACGCGGTCCTTGCGCTCCTTCACCTCGACCTCGGTGGCGCCGCCGACGCGGATCACCGCCACGCCGCCGGCCAGCTTGGCCAGCCGCTCCTGCAGCTTCTCACGGTCGTAGTCCGAGGTGGTCTCCTCGATCTGCGCCTTGATCTGGCTGACGCGGGCCTGGATGTCGGCCTTCTTGCCGGCGCCGTCGACCACCGTGGTCTCTTCCTTGGTGATGATGACGCGCTTGGCGCGACCCAGCATATCCAGGGTGACGTTCTCCAGCTTGATGCCGACGTCTTCGGAGATCGCGGTGCCGCCGGTCAGGATGGCGATGTCCTGCAGCATGGCCTTGCGGCGATCGCCGAAGCCCGGGGCCTTCACGGCCGCGACCTTCAGGCCGCCACGCAGGCGGTTGACCACCAGGGTCGCAAGGGCCTCGCCCTCGACGTCCTCGGCCACCACCAGCAGCGGCTTGCCGGACTGCACGACGGCCTCCAGCAGCGGCAGCATGGCCTGCAGACCGGAGAGCTTCTTCTCATAGATCAGGATGTAGGGGTCTTCCAGGACCGCCTGCATCTTGTCGGCGTCGGTGACGAAGTAGGGCGAGAGGTAGCCACGGTCGAACTGCATGCCCTCGACGACCTCGAGCTCGGTCTCCAGGGACTTGGCTTCCTCGACGGTGATCACGCCCTCGTTGCCGACACGCTGCATGGCCTCGGCCAGCATGGCGCCGACCTCGGCATCGCCGTTGGCGGAGATGGTGCCGACCTGGGCGATCTCCTCGTTGGCGGTCACCTTGCGCGAGCGCTTCTTGAGGTCCTCGACCACCGAGGCGACGGCCAGGTCGATGCCGCGCTTCAGGTCCATGGGGTTCATGCCGGCGGCCACGGCCTTTACGCCCTCGCGGACGATGGACTGGGCCAGCACGGTCGCCGTGGTGGTGCCGTCACCGGCGATGTCGTTGGTCTTGGACGCAACCTCGCGCACCATCTGGGCGCCCATGTTCTCGAACTTGTCCTTCAGTTCGATGTCCTTGGCCACGGTCACGCCGTCCTTGGTGACGCGCGGCGCGCCGAAGGACTTGTCGAGCACCACGTTGCGGCCCTTGGGGCCCAGGGTCACCTTGACCGCATCGGCCAGGATGTCGACGCCGCGCAGCATGCGCTCGCGGGCGTCAGTCGAAAACTTGACGTCTTTAGCGGACATGATCCAGTTCTCCTAAGAAAACGTCCTCAGGCGGCCTTCTTGGAGGCCTTGGTGGCCTCGAGCACGCCCATGATGTCGGACTCCTTCATGATGAGGAGGTCCTCGCCATCGATCTTCACCTCGGTGCCCGACCACTTACCGAACAGCACGGTGTCGCCGACCTTCACGTCCAGGGCGACCAGCTCGCCCTTTTCGTTGCGGGCGCCGGGGCCGACGGCGACCACTTCGCCCTGGCTCGGCTTTTCCTTGGCGGTGTCGGGAATGATGATGCCGCCGGCGGTCTTGGTGTCTTCCTCGACCCGACGGATCACGACGCGGTCATGCAAAGGTCTGAATTTCATGGGTTTTCCCCTGTAAATCGCTGCCTGTTCCGGTTAGCACTCTCTGTGAAGGAGTGCTAAATCGCGCTCGATTTAGGCAGTTTTCCGGGGCCTTTCAAGCCTTTTCGCGCGAAAATTTTGCGCCCGGCGGGAAGTTTGGCTCTCCGGCCCAAAAACCGGGGAGTTCCAAGGCCTGAGCGAGGCGGTCGCGCGCTGCTCAGGCCGGGATGATGGCGCCCTTGGTGGCGATGACCCGGGCCGCCAGGCGGTGGCCGGCAGCCGCGGCGTCCTCGGGCTCGGCGCCCGCCAGGCGCGCGGCCAGGTAGGCGCCGTTGAAGGAGTCGCCGGCCGCGGTGGTGTCCACCGGCCTTTCGACCCGCTGGCCCTCGACGCGGGTGATGCCGCGCCGCCGGGCGATGACGCAGGGCTCGGCCCCGCACTTCACCACGACCTCTTCGACCCCCAGGCTGAACAGGCGCTCGACCGAGGCCTCCGGGCTGGCGTCGCCGAACAGGGCGGCGTCGTCCTCGAAGGTCGGCAGCGCCAGAGCCGCCAGGCCGAGCACCTGGGTCGCCGCTTCCTGGGCCTCCTCCCGGCTCTCCCAGAGGCGCGGGCGGTAGTTGGTGTCGAAGGCGATGCGGCAGCCGCCCCGCTTCAGGGTCTCCAGCAGGCCGAAGAGGCGCTGGCGGCTCCCGGCGTCGAGGATGCCCAGGGTGATGCCGGAGAGGTAGACCAGGTCGAAGCCGGCGAGGGCGCCGACCAGGGCCTCGGCCTGCTCGGGACGGCAGAGCTCGCGGGCGGCGGCGGCGTTGCGCCAGTAGTGGAAAGTGCGCTCGCCCTCGGCGTTGGTGCGGATGATGTAGAGGCCGGGCAGGCGGCCGGGCAGGCGGAACACCTGGTCGGTCTTGAGGCCCTCGGCCTGCCAGGCGGCCAGCATCTCATCGCTGAAGGGATCGTCGCCCAGGGCGGTGACGTAGTGCACTTCGGCCGGGGAGCCCGGCGCCGTTTCGTGCAGGGTTCGCGCCAGATAGACCGCCGTGTTCAGGGTGTCGCCGCCGAAGGTGCGGTGCATGCTGCCGTCACCCCCGGCGGTTTCCGAGAGTTCGATCATGCACTCGCCGATGCTTGCGACCCGCAGCATACCCGCCCCCTGTTGCTGCTTCTTCTAGTTTGCGCCGGCGCCCGCCGGGGGCGCGCCCCAGCCAATAGCGGCTGGGCGTGCGCTCTGCAAGCCTGCTCGCAGGCGCGGCGGCCGGGATCACCCCCCGGGGCTAGCTTTTGGGGGGCAGCGCCCGGCAGGGCTGGCGCGGCGTCAGGCGGCGTCGCTTGCGGCGGCGGGCGCCGTCAGGCGGCTGCGACCCAGGGCGATGGCCTGCAGCAGGTCCTGCAGGCCGAGGCCGTCGCGCTGGAGGACGGCGTGGATCAACGGGTCGCGCAGGAGATCCTGCACCGAGGGCTCGCCGGTGATCCAGTCGTCGGTTTCCCGCACCGAGGCGGTTTCCCGCAGGGCCCCGCGTCCCGGCTGTTCGGGCCCGGACAGTTCCGACCCCGACGGTTCCTGCCGGGGGCGCCCGCGCTGGGCCACGGGAATGACAGTTTGCGGGCCGGCGACCTTCTGAATCGCACGCTGTTCGATCATGAGTGCTGCCTTTCCGATTGCCATGCGTCCTTCTAAGAGACGCGATTGCCGATCGAAACTTCCCCTCGCGCTACGTCTTTGTCCTTCTTGACCTATATTGGCCTCTTCGCATGAGAATGATCTGACCTATTTGTGACATTCAGGTCTAATTTCGCCGGTCCGAATTCGCCGATGCTGCGCAGGCCCGCCGCGCCGCCGCAGGCCGTCCTGTGACAGGTCCCCCATGTGACAGGCCTCCCATGTGACAGGTCCCCCATGTGACAGGTCCCCCATGTGACAGGATTGTCATCATGCGGACAAATCTCTCTAACAATGGCCCTCTATCCTGCGCGCTGTCTCGGTCGCCACCTCATGTCTCCCGGCCAGTTCTGCGATATGGCCGGACCCTTCGAGACGGTGGTGGCCGACGGTACTTTGAGGATTTCACGGATCCAGCTTGCACCCCCTTAAGCCGGATCCCGGCCGGGCGCCCGCGCCCGGAGTTTAGGATCCCAGGCTCGCTTGAGAATCCTAGCCTCACAGTGGTTCAAGATCCCTAGCCGACTTTAGCCGGGCCCTTCGTGGCCCGGCCTTCTTTTCCACCCTCCCTTTTCCCCAATTTCGCCGCCGGTGGCGGCGCAAACAGGCCACTTTGAACTGGCGCTTCCGGAGGTTCGTGGTAGCGTAGTTTCTTTGTGCGTGGCGGTTGCGGACCGCGCTGCGGTTGCACGCTGCGCTGCGAAATGAAGCGAACAACAAGAACTCAGGCGAGGCATCTTCATGTTACGCAAAGTCACGGTCGCTGCGGCGGCCCTGCTGGTTTCGAGCTCTCTGGCCCCCCTTTCCACGTCCGTTGCGGCCGACATCAATCCGGCTGTGGTCTTCGACATGGGCGGCAAGTTCGACAAGTCCTTCAACGAAGGCGTCTACAACGGCGTCGAGCGTTTCAAGAAGGAAACCGGCGTCGAATACCGCGAATTCGAAGTCACCAACGAGACCCAGCGCGAGCAGGCGCTGCGGCGCATGGCCCAGCGCGGCGCCAACCCGGTGATCGGCGTCGGCTTCGCCCAGGCCCCGGCGCTGGAAAAGGTGGCGACGGAATTTCCCGAGACCCATTTCGCCATCATCGACGCGGTGGTCGACCTGCCCAACGTGCGCTCCATCGTGTTCAAGGAGCATGAAGGCTCCTTCCTGGTCGGCATGATCGCTGCGCTTAAGTCCAAGACCGGCAAGGTCGGCTTCGTCGGCGGCATGGACATCCCGCTGATCCGCAAGTTCGCCTGCGGCTACGAGCAGGGCGCCAAGTACGTCAACAAGGACACCGAGGTGGTGCAGAACATGACCGGCACCACGCCGGCGGCCTGGAACGACCCGACCCGGGGCTCCGAGCTGGCCAAGAGCCAGTTCGACCGTGGCGTCGACGTGATCTACGCGGCGGCCGGCGGCACCGGCGTCGGCGTCTACCAGACCGCGGAAGACAGCGGCAAGCTGGCCATCGGGGTGGACTCCAACCAGAACTACCTGCACCCCGGCACCATGCTGACCTCCATGCTGAAGCGCGTCGACGTAGCGGCCTACAAGGCCTTCAAGGACGCCCACGACGGCAACTGGTCTTCCGGCGTCCAGGTGCTGGGCCTGGCCGAGGACGGCGTCGGCTGGGCGCTGGACCAGTACAACAAGGACCTCATCAGCAACGACATGCGAGCCAAGGTCGACCAGGCCGCCGCCGACATCGTTGCCGGCGTGATCAACGTCCACGACTACATGGCCAGCGACAGCTGCAGCTACTAGGGCTCCGGCCCGGGGGTCTCCACCGCGGCCGGGCGCCGGGGTGGAGACCCGGGCGGCCGCAGGGGTTTTCGTGGCTGATGACACGCATATAGCGCCTGCCGTGGCGAGCGGGCAGGCGGCGCCGGCCATCGAGCTGCGCCATATCAACAAGGCCTTCGGACCCGTGCAGGCCAACAAGGACGTCTGCCTGACCGTCCGGCCCGGTACCATCCACGGCATCATCGGCGAGAACGGCGCCGGCAAGTCGACCCTGATGAGCATCCTCTACGGCTTCTACGAGGCCGACAGCGGGGAAATCCTCATCGGCGGCAAAGCAACGCCGATTCGCACTTCACGCGACGCCATCGACGCGGGCATCGGCATGGTCCATCAGCACTTCATGCTGGTCGACACCATGAGCGTGGTGGAGAACATCATGCTGGGCGCCGAATCGGGCGCCATCCTGACCTCCAGCGTCGCCAAGGCGCGCGCCGAGCTGGAACGCCTGGAGCGTGACTACAACCTGGATGTCGATCCCGACGCCCTGGCCGGCGAGCTGCCGGTGGGCCAGCAGCAGCGCGTCGAGATCCTGAAGGCGCTCTACCGCGGCGCCGATATCCTCATCCTCGACGAGCCGACCGGCGTCCTGACGCCGCAGGAAACCGACCAGCTGTTCCGTATCCTCGATTCCCTGCGCAAGCAGGGGGTGACGGTGGTGCTGATCACCCACAAGCTGCGCGAGATCATGGCCATCACCGACCACGTCTCGGTGATGCGCGGCGGCGAGATGGTTGCCGACCGGGTGACGGCCGAAACCAGCAAGGAAGAGCTGGCCGAGCTGATGGTGGGACGCAAGGTGCTGCTCTCGGTCGACAAGCAGGCGCCCCGGGTGGGCGAGACCGTGCTGGCGGTGGAGGATCTGACCTATATCGACCGCGCCGGGGTCGCCCGCGTCGACCATGTCGGCTTCCAGGTGCGCGCCGGAGAGGTGGTGGGCATCGCCGGGGTCTCCGGCAACGGCCAGAGCGAACTCCTGGAACTGCTCTCCGGCATCCGCCCCATGACCGCCGGCCACTTCGACCTGCTGGGCGAACGCTTTTCGGCGGCGCGCCCGCTGGACCCGGCCACCATGCGCGCCATGAAGGCGGCTCACGTGCCCGAGGATCGCCTGCGCACGGGCCTGGTGCGCAGCTTCGAGGCGGAGGAGTCGGCGATCCTCGGCTACCACCGCGACCCGGCCTACAACAGCGGGCTGTTCATGAACGGTGAGGTGATCCGAAGCGACTGCGCGAAGAAGATGGCCGACTTCGACGTGCGCCCCCAGGCGCCGGCGCTGAAGACGGCCAACTTTTCCGGCGGCAACCAGCAGAAGATCGTGCTGGCGCGCGAGCTGTCGCGCGGCCCGCGCCTGCTGCTGGTCGGCCAGCCGACGCGCGGCGTCGACATCGGCGCCATCGAGTTCATCCACAAGAACCTCATCGCCATGCGCGATGCCGGCAGCGCGGTGCTGCTGATCTCGGTGGAACTGGACGAGATCATGTCCTTGAGCGACCGCATCCTGGTGATGTTCGAGGGTCGCATCGTCGGCGAGGTGCCGGCGGCGCAAGCCGACGAGCGCCTGCTGGGCCTGATGATGGCCAACGCGGCGACGGAGGAGGAGGCGCTGTCCGTCCACCCCGGCCTGCCGGGCGCCATTGCGGTGGAGCCGGAATGAGCACCGCGCCCGTCAGAATACCGCGCTGGGTCGACGTCGGCCTGATCCCGGTCATCAACATCGCCCTGGCCTTCCTGGTCTCCGGCGTCATCCTCTTCGCCATCGACGTGCCGCCCCTGGAGGCGGTGGAGATCATCCTCTACGGCGCTTTCGGCTACGACGAGGCGCTGGGCTACACCCTCTACTACACCACCAACTTCGTCTTTACCGGGCTGGCGGTGGCGGTGGCCTTCCATGCCGGTCTCTTCAACATCGGCGGCGAGGGCCAGGCCTACATCGGCGGCCTGGGCGTGGGGCTCGGCATCCTGGCGCTGGACCCCTATCTGCCCTTCATCGTCATCCTGCCGCTGGCGATCCTGCTGTCGGCGGCCTTCGGCGCCGCCTGGGCGGCGATCCCGGCCTATCTGCAGGCCTACCGCGGCAGCCACATCGTCATCACCACCATCATGTTCAACTTCATCGCCGCGGCGCTGATGGTCTACCTGATGGTGAACGTGCTGATCCAGCCGGGCTCCATGTCGCCGGAAAGCCGCGAGTTCGCCGCGGCCGGGCAGTTGCCCTTCATGCACGAGGTCTTCGGCTGGTTCGGCGTGAAGGTGACGCCCTCGCCGCTGAACCTCTCGGTGGTCTGGGCGGCGATCTGCTGCGTGATGGTCTGGGCCTTCATCTGGCACACCCGCTGGGGCTACGAGATCCGCACCGTCGGCGCCAACGAGACCGCGGCAGTCTATGCCGGCATCGACCCGAAGAAGGTCATCATGCTGGCCATGTGCGTCTCCGGCGCCCTGGCCGGCTTCGTCGGCATCAACGAGGTCATGGGCGTGCACCATCGCCTGCTGCTGAACTTCACCGCCGGCTACGGCTTCACCGGCATCGCCGTGGCGCTGATGGGGCGCAACCACCCCGTCGGCATCGTGCTGGCCAGCCTGCTGTTCGGCATGCTGTACCAGGGCGGCGCCGAGCTGGCCTTCGAGGAACCCAAGGTGACCCGCGAGATGGTGGTGACCATCCAGGGCCTGGTGATCCTCTTCTCCGGCGCGCTGGCCTACATGATGAAAGGCCCGGTGGAGCGGAGCTATGTGCGCATCGTCGGCATGACGCAGCGCCCGGCGGCGCAGGAGGGATAGCAAGGCACGATGGCTGACTTCCTGTTGAACCTGCTGCTCTCCTTCGACGCCACCCTGCGCGTCGCCACGCCGCTGGTGTTCTGCGCCATGGCCGGGCTGTTCTCCGAGCGCTCCGGCGTCATCGACATCTCCCTGGAGGGCAAGATGCTGGCGGCGGCCTTCGCGGCGGCCAGCATGGCGGCGGTCAGCGGCTCGGCCTGGCTGGCGCTCGGCACCGCCATCCTCGTATCGGTCTGCCTGGCGCTGCTGCACGGCTTCGCCTGCATCACCCACCGCGGCGACCAGGTGGTCAGCGGCGTCGCCATCAACATCCTGGTCTCCGGCCTCACCGTGGTGCTGGGTATCGCCTGGTTTGCGCGCGGCGGCCAGACGCCCTCGGTGGGACACGAGGCGCGCTTCACGCCGATCACCCTGCCGGGCGCAGAGGCCGTGGCGGACGTGCCCGTTCTCGGCGCGCTCTACAGCGAGCTGATCTCCGGCCACAGCCTGCTGGTCTATATCGCCTTCGCCGTGGTGCCGCTCACCTGGTGGGTCGTCTACCGCACCCGCTTCGGTCTGCGCCTGCGCGCGGTGGGGGAGAACCCCAACGCCGTCGATACGGCCGGCATCTCGGTCGCGCGCCTGCGCTACAGCGCCGTGCTCTGCGCAGGGGTGCTCTGCGGCTTCGCCGGCACCTACCTCTCCATCGCCCAGAACGCCGCCTTCGTGCGCGAGATGACGGCCGGTCAGGGCTACATCGCGCTGGCCGCCCTGATCTTCGGCAAGTGGCGCCCGGTGCCGGCCATGCTGGCCTGCCTGATGTTCGGCTTCCTGGACGCCGTCGCCATCCGCCTGCAGGGTGTCGAGGTCCCGGTGATCGGGCCGATCCCGGTGCAGCTCATCCAGGCGCTGCCCTACGTGCTGACCGTGGTGCTGCTGGCCGGCTTCATCGGCCGGGCCGTGGCGCCCAAGGCCATCGGCAGGCCCTATGTGAAGGAGCGCTGAACCATGAGCGCGGATCTGATCGAGGCGGCCGTCGCCGCCATGTCCAAAGCCTATGCGCCCTATTCGAACTTCTCCGTCGGTGCCGCGGTGCGCGGGGCCAGCGGCAAGGTCTATGCCGGCTGCAACGTGGAGAACGCGTCCTATCCGGAGGGCTGCTGCGCCGAAACCTCGGCCCTCTCGGCCATGGTCATGGCCGGCGAGACCCGCGTCACCGAGGTTGCCGTGGCCGGGGCGGGCGACAAGCTGGTGACGCCCTGCGGCGGTTGCCGCCAGCGCCTGCGCGAGTTCGCCGCCGACGCGGTGGCGATCCACATCTGTGGGCCGCAAGGCCTGCGCAAGACGGTGACCCTGGGCGAGCTGCTGCCGCTGTCCTTCGGCCCCGACAACCTGGATCAGGAGTGAGCGCCCCCATGTTCGAGGCGGCGGCCGCGACGGCCGATCTCATCCGCAAGCAGGTGCCCGAGGCGCCGGAGGTGGCGCTGGTGCTGGGCTCCGGCCTGGGCGCGGTCGCCGAGGCGGTGGAGCGGAAGGTGACCCTGCGCTACGCCGACCTGCCGGGCTTCCCGCAGCCCTCGGTCGCCGGCCACGGCGGCAGCCTGGTGCTGGGGCGGCTGGCCGGGCGCCGCGTCGCGGTGATGCAGGGCCGTGCCCACTACTACGAGAGCGGCCGCGCCGACGGCATGAACCTGGCGCTGGCCACCCTGAAGGAGCTGGGCTGCGCGCGCCTGGTCCTCACCAACGCCGCCGGCAGCCTCGACCCCCGGGTCGGGCCGGGCCGCCTCCTGCTGCTCAGCGACCACATCAACATCGCTGGCGTGTCGCCGCTCTTCGGCCTCGCCGGCAACGAGCGCTTCGTCAACCTGGTCGATGCCTACGACCCGGCGGCGCGCCGGCAGATCCTGGCCCTGGCCGGGCGTCTCGGCATTCCCCTCAGCGAAGGCGTCTACGTCTGGTTCTGCGGCCCGCACTTCGAAACTCCGGCGGAGATCAGGGCGGCGCAGGTGCTGGGCGGCGACGCGGTCGGCATGTCGACGGTGCCCGAGGTGATCGTCGCGCGGCTGCTGGGCCTCAAGGTCACGGCGCTTTCCATGATCACCAATCTCGCCGCCGGCCTTTCCGAAGAAGACCTGTCGCACGAGCACACCATGAAGCACGCGACGGCGGCGGCCGGCGACATGACCCGCCTGCTGACCGCCTTTCTGGAGGAGCTGAGCGATGTCTGACCAAGCCGAGCAGCGCAAGGCAGTGGCGGAGCGGGCCATCCGCCTGCTCGATCTCACCAGCCTGGGCGACGACGACGATGTCGAAACGGTGTCCGCCCTCTGCAACCGCGCGCTGACCGCGCCGGGGCCGGTGGCCGCCGTCTGTATCTGGCCGCGCTTCGTCACCGAGGCACGCGGCCTGCTGGAGCACAGCGGCATCCGCGTCGCGGCGGTCGCCAACTTTCCCGCCGGCGCTGACGACATCGCCGAGGCGGCGAAGCAGACCGAGGACATCGTCAACAATGGCGGCGACGAGGTCGACCTTGTGATGCCTTACCGTCGCTGGCTGGCCGGCGACACGGCACTGGCCTGTGAGATGGTTGCCGCCTGCAAGGAGATGTGCGGGGATCATGTATTGCTGAAGGTGATCCTGGAGACCGGGCGCCTGGGCGATCCGAAGAAGATCTATGAGGCCAGCCGCGATGCCATCGCCGCGGGCGCCGACTTCATCAAGACCTCCACCGGCAAGGTCGAGGTCTCGGCGACCCTGGAGGCGGCGGAGACCATGCTGCAGGCCATCAAGGACAGCGGAAAGGATGTCGGCTTCAAGGCGGCCGGCGGCATCCGCGATACCGAGACGGCGGGGCGGTACCTGGCGCTCGCCGACCGCATCATGGGGGAGGGCTGGGCCGACCCGCGCCACTTCCGCTTCGGCGCCAGCGGCCTGCTCGACGACCTGCTGGCGGCGCTGGGTGTCGCTACCGCCCCGGCGGACAGGTCACGGACCTACTGATGGCTGTCCTGCCGCAGGAGATCATCCGGCACAAGCGCGACGGCGCGCGCCTCCCGGCCGAAGAGATCGAGACCTTCGTCGCGGGCATTGCCGACGCCAGCCTCGGCGAAGGCCAGATCGCGGCTTTTGCCATGGCGGTCTTCCTCAACGGCATGACGCCGGAGGAGACCGTGGTCCTGACCCGCGCCATGACCGCCAGCGGGCGGCGCATCGACTGGCAGGACGCAGGCCTTGCGGGCCCGGTGCTGGACAAGCATTCCACCGGCGGCGTCGGCGACAAGGTGAGCCTGGTCCTGGCGCCGATCCTGGCCGCCTGCGGCGCCTTCGTGCCGATGATTTCCGGGCGCGGCCTCGGCCACACCGGCGGTACCCTCGACAAGCTGGACTCCATCCCCGGCTACGACACGGCGCCGGACATCGCGCGCTTCCAGCAGGTGGTGGCCGAGGCCGGCTGCGCCATCATCGGCCAGACCGCCGACCTGGCCCCCGCCGACAAACGCCTCTACGCCGTGCGCGACGTCACCGCGACGGTCGAATCGATCCCGCTGATCACCGCTTCGATCCTGTCGAAGAAGCTGGCTGCCGGTCTCGGCGGCCTGGTGATGGACGTGAAGACCGGCAACGGCGCCTTCGCCGCGACGCCGGAGATGGCGCGCGACCTGGCCGAGAGTATCGTCTCCGTGGCGACGGGGGCGGGGTTGCCGACCACGGCCCTCATCACCGACATGAACCAGCCCCTGGGGCGCTCGGCCGGCAATGCGCTGGAGGTGATGGAGTCCGTGGAACTGCTGACCAGCGGGCAGGGCGATGCGCGCCTGCGCGAGGTGACACTGGCGCTGGCCGCGGAGATGCTGCTGCTCGGCGGCCTGGCCGGGGACGGCGAAAGCGCGCTGGCCAAGGCCGAGGACGCTCTGACCTCGGGCCGGGCGGCTGAGCGCTTCGGCGCCATGGTGGCCGCGCTGGGCGGGCCCGCGGATTTCCTGGCGCGCGCCGGGGAGATCCTGCCGCGCGCGCCGGTCCACCGCGCGGTGCAGGCCAAGGCGGCCGGCGTGATCAGCGCGATCGATACCCGCGCCGTCGGCCTGGCGGTAATCGAGCTGGGCGGCGGTCGTCGCCGTGTCGAGGATGCCGTCGATCCGGCCGTGGGTTTCGATGAAATTCTGCCGCTGGGCGAGACCGTTTGCGAGGGCGATGCTCTGGCCGTGGTCCACGCCGCCGACGAGGCCGGCGCCGCGGCCGCGGCGGTGCTCTTGCAGAAGGCCTTCCAGATCGGCGAGACTGAAGCGGAACCGTCTCCGGTCGTCCATCAACGCATCACCGCGGAGGATGTCTGAAGAACATGTTCGCCCCGACCACCGCCAGCGAAACCTCCGAGCCGCCGCGCTTCGCCGCGCCGCCGGGCGGCCGCCTGACCGCGGAAATGCGCGAGGCCTACGCGCGTGACGGTTTCCTGGTGCTTGAGCATATGATCGCCCCCGCCGATTGCGACGCCCTCATGGCGCGCGCCGAAGAACTGGTGGCGGCCTTCGACCCTGCTGGCGTCGCCAGCATCTTTTCCACGCGCGGGCAGGTGCACGGCCGCGACGACTACTTCCTCGCCTCCGGCGACAAGATACGCTTCTTCTTCGAGGAGGAAGCCTTCGACGCGGCGGGCGAGCTGCGCCAGGACAAGCGCCTGTCGATCAACAAGATCGGCCATGCCCAGCACGACCTGGACCCGGTCTTCGCGCGCTTCTCGCGCCTGCCGCAGCTGGCGGCCCTGGCCGGCGATCTGGGGCTCGCCGAGCCGCTGCTGCTGCAGTCCATGTACATCTTCAAACAGCCGCGCATCGGCGGCGAGGTGGGCTGGCACCAGGATTCGACCTTCCTCTATACCGAGCCCTTGAGCGTCACCGGCCTGTGGTTCGCCCTGGAGGATGCGACGCTGGAGAACGGCTGCCTCTGGGCCCTGCCGGGCGGCCACGCGGGGCCGCTGCGCGAGCGCTGGCGGCGCAAGGATGGCGCCCTGGTGATGGAGCAGCTGGACGCGACGCCCTGGGATGAAAGCGGGGCCGTGCCGCTGGAGGTGCCGAAGGGGGCGCTGGTGGTGCTGCACGGCAAGTTGCCCCACGGCAGTGCGCCCAACCGCTCGGCGCGCTCGCGCCATGCCTATACCCTGCACCTCATCGACGGTGCCTGCCGCTATTCCGAGGACAACTGGCTGCAGCGCGGCCCCGACATGCCGCTGCGCGGCTTCGAGTCGCCCTGAACGGATCTTTGTCGAAGCGTTTTCTTTTAAGCTCTTTCTCACAGGGGAAACGAAGATGTTTGCTCACAGGATTAAGACCGTCTTTGCCGCCTCGGCCTTTGCCCTGCTGCTCGCCGTTCCGGCGGCGGCCGAGCCGGTCAAGCTGACCCTCCTGCACATCAACGACATCGACCGCATCGAGGACTCCAAGGGCCGCGGCGGCCTCGCCCGTCTCATGACGCTGGTGAACCGCGAACGCGCGGCGGCGGAGCACGCCATCTTCACCCACGGCGGCGATACCATCTCGCCCTCGCTGCTGTCGGGCTTCGACAAAGGCGCCCACATGATGGACCTCTTCAACGAGGCCGAGCTGGACCTGATGGTGCTGGGCAACCATGAGTTCGATTTCGGCGCCGCGGTGACCCGCGCGCGCGTTGCCGAGGCGCGTTTCCCGATCCTGAGCGCCAATGCCATCGATTCCTCCGGCACGCTGCTGGAGGGCACGCTGGCCACCTGGACCGCCGAGGCCGGGCCCTACACCGTCGGCTTCATCGGCCTGACCACGCCAGAGACGCCGGAGATCTCCAGCGCCGAGGGCGTCACCTTCCAGCCGCTGGTCACCACCGCGCGCCAGCTGAGTGACAACCTGCGCGAAAACGGCGCCGACCTGATCGTTGCTCTCGCCCACACCGGCATCGCCGAGGACCTGGAACTGGTCAACGGCGACAGCGGCATCGACATCCTGCTGTCCGGCCACGATCACCTTGAGATTACCTACTACAACGGCCAGCGCGCCTTCGTGGAGTCGGGCTCCCAGGGCGAGAAGCTGATGGTGGTCGAGGTGTCCATGGATACCGTCGACAACCGCGGCAAGCAGACCTTCGTATGGTCGCCGCAGTTCCGCATCCTCTCCACCGCCGGCGTCGAGCCGGATGGCGCCATGGCCGCCAAGGTGCAGGTCTACCTCGACAAGCTGTCGAAGGAACTGGACATCGCCGTCGGCAAATCGGCGACGCCGCTGGACAGCCGGCGCGCTTCGGTGCGCGGCGAGGAGACCGCCATCGGCAACCTCATCGCCGACGCCATGCGCCAGGGGGTCGAAGCCGACGTGGCCATCACCAACGGCGGCGGTATCCGCGGCGACAAGACCTATCCCGCCGGGGTGACGCTGACCCGCCGCGACATCCAGACCGAGCTGCCGTTCGGCAACCGCACGGTGAAGCTGCAGCTGACCGGCGCGCAGCTGAGAGAGGCGCTGGAGCATGGCGTCAGCAAGGTGGAGGAGGGCGCCGGGCGCTTCCCCAGCACCTCCGGCATCGCCATGACCTGGAGCCGCAACGCGGCGCCGGGCGCGCGGGTGAAGTCGGTGAGCGTCAACGGCAGGCCGCTGGACCCGGCCGCGACCTACACGGTGGCGACCAACGACTTCCTGGCCAAGGGTGGCGACGGCTATACCGTCTTCACTGAGAGCAAGACCCTGATCGACGCCGCCGCCGCCAAGTACATGGCCACCATGGTCATGGACTTCGTAGCATCCGCCGGCGAGGTCGCGCCCAAGGTGGAAGGTCGCGTGACGGCGGTGGAGTGAAGGGGGTTTCTCCCTCACCCAGCTTCGCCTAGGTTCGCTTCGCTCGCCAAGGCTGCGCAGCCCTCTCCCACGAGGGGAGGGGATAGACAAGAAGCCGGTCGAAAATTCCCTCTCCCCTCCGTGGGAGAGGGAGGGGCCTGCGAAGCGGGAGGGTGAGGGGGCTTTGATAACTAGGAAAGTGGAATGATCGATACCGTCGCCTTCGATGCCGACGACACCCTGTGGCACAACGAGCACCTGTTCCAGGACACCCAGAAGGCCCTGGAGGCCATCGTGCAGCGCTACCGCCCGGGGGAGGACATCCACGACGCGCTCTTCGCCGTGGAGATGAAGAACCTCGCGCTCTTCGGCTACGGCATCAAGGGCTTCACCCTTTCCATGGTGGAGGCGGCGATCCAGCTCACCGAGGGGCGCATCACGGCGGGGGAGATCCACGAGATCGTGCTGCTCGGCAAGGCCATGATCGAGGCGCCGGTCGACCTGCTGGAGGACGTCGAGCAGACCCTGGACGCGGTGAAGGGGCGCTTCCGCGTGATCCTCATCACCAAGGGCGACATCGTCGACCAGACCAGCAAGGTCGAGCGCTCGGGCCTGGCCGGCCACTTCGAGCAGGTGGAGATCGTGCCGCGCAAGGACGCCGGCATCTACCGCGCGATTTTCGAGCGCCACGGCATTGCGCCGGAGCGCACGGTCATGGTCGGCAACTCCATGCCCTCGGACGTGCTGCCCATGCTGGAACTCGGCGGCCACGGCGTGCACGTCCCCTACGCCCTGCTCTGGGCGCACGAGGCCCACGACGAAGACCCGGAGAGCGAGCGCTTCCACCGCCTGGAGCGCCTCGGCGAGCTGCCGGCCTTGCTGGAGCGTCTGCTGGCCGGTCGCTAGGTTCGCGGGACAGTTGGCCGGACGGGCATCCCGTGCTATGCGGCGCGGATGCCCGACGCCTTGCCCGATTCCTCGACCCTGGCCTTCCTGCTGTTCGGCGCCCTCTGCGCCGGCTTCGTCACCGGCTTTGCCGGTTTCGGCACCGGGCTCGTCGCTTCCGGCTTCTGGTTCCACGTGCTGCCGCCGGCCTTCGTACCGCCCATGGTGGTCATGGCCTCGGTCACCGGCCAACTGATCGGCCTCGCTAAGCTGCGCCCGAAGTTCGACTGGCCGCGCGCGGCGCCCTACCTGCTCGGCGGGGCGCTGGGGGTGCCGCTGGGCGTGGTGGCGCTCAGCTACGCCTCGCCCGGCCTGCTGCGGCTTTGCGCCGGCATCTTCCTCGTCTGCTATGCCGCCAGTCAGCTGAGCGGTCTCACGCGGCTCAGCATCGGCAGCTGGGGCGGCCGCCCCTCTGACGCGGCCGTCGGCCTGGGCGGCGGCATCCTCGGCGGCTTCGCCGGGCTCTCCGGGCCGCTGCCGCTCATCTGGCTGCAGCTGCGCGGCGGCCCCTCGGCCACGCAGCGCGCGGTCTACCAGCCCTTCAACCTCATCGTGCTGGCCATCGCCGGCGCCGGCATGGCGACCGCCGGGCGCATCGACATGGCGGTGTTGCAGGCCATGCTGCTGGCGGTGCCGGGAACGGCGCTGGGGGCCTGGCTGGGCGCGCACTTCTACCGCAAGGCCAGCGAAGTTCTCTTCCGACGGGTGGTGCTGGCCCTGCTGCTGGCCTCCGGCCTGCTGCTGGTGGGCCAGAGCCTTTGGTAGGCCGCCGCCGGCAGCTAGAGCAGCTTCGCCGCTACTTCCCGTTCGAGCGCCGCATCTCCGGGTGCAGGCTGTGGTCCAGAATGTGCTCGCTGCGGCCGATCACGTCGGCGCTGTGGCCGACGATCAGCGGGTCGGGGCCGTGC
>JBNKHC010000105.1:0-3842 GCA_050290145.1 Kiloniellaceae bacterium
AAGCGCGGCACCACTTCGGCCGCCAGGTCGAGCACCGGCGCCGGCACCGGGCCGGAGTGCGCGTCGAGCCAGTAGCCGTCCAGGTCGCGGCCGCCGGCCAGATGGATCTCCCAGACCCGCTCGAGGGGAATCTCGGCGAGAAAGTCGCGCACCGGCTGGCGGCCGTTGAGTTCGTTGGCGTAGAGGTTGTGCAGGTCGAGCAGGATCCCGCAGTCGGCGGCCTCGACCACGGTTCGCAGAAAGGCGCCGTCCGACAGCTCACCCGCGCGGGGCTGCAGATAGTTGACGCCGGTCTCCACCGCGAAGGGCACGGGAAGCGCCTGCTGCCGGCGGCGGATGGTGGCGGCGGCAGCCGCCGCGCCGGCGGGCGTCTGCAGCGGCGGCAGGAAGAGCTTGGTCTTGATGCCCTCTCCGGTGCGGTTGAACCCCAGGTGCTCGCTGGCCCAGGGTGCCTCCAGAGCCTCGATCATCCGGCAGAACAGCGGCAGGTGCGCGGGATCGCCCTGCTGCGTCCCGCCGACCGGAAAGCCGACGCCATGCACCAGCTTCTTTTGCGGCAGGGCGGTCAGGCACGCCAGAGCGTCCGCCGGCATGCCGTAGCGATCCCGCGCCCGGGGATTGAAGACCCAGCGCGTCTGCGGTTCGATCTCGACGACCGACAGCGGCGCCGCACCGGGCTCGAGCAAGGGCTCGAGCCCGGGTACGAGAACCGCTCCCACGCCGAGGCGCGGTACGGTCAATATCCGGCCCGCGGCGGTTGCGGGATCACTTCCAGCTTCTCGTTTACCGCATAGTTGGTGACCCAGTCGAAGCGGAGGTCATAGCCGGAATGGCAGTTCGGGTGGTTGAGCTCCGCCAGGACGGCTGCGGTGACCTTCCGCATCGCCTTGAGGTCGCCGGCCACTCTGCCCTCGACAGCGATGTTCACCACCGGCAGGGCCGGTTCGGGCGTCGGGTCGGCAACCCGCATGACGACGCGCTGGCCACCAATCTGAAGTGCTTTTTCGTGTGCCATGATCAGCCCCTCCCCCGCGTGACGTCCGAGAGGACTTCCAGTTTCTCGTTGACGAAGAAGTCGCGCACGAAGTCGTAGCGGATGTCGAGGGCGGAGTGGCACTCCGAACAGCCCAACCTGTCCAGAACCGCCGCCGTCACCTTGTTCATCGCCTTGAGGTCGTAGGCCACCTTAGCCGGCACACTGACGTGGACGACCGGCCGTTGGGCCCTCAGCGTTTGCTCAGATGCCAATATCCGTTTATCCATGATCAAGCCTCTCCTTTCCTGCGCCTTGATGCGGAACATCGTTGCACTTGCTGGCTGCAAGCCAACGTTTCTCGGATGGGCGCATCATCCGAAGCGCCTTTCGAGGGCAATATTCCGTAGAAGCCTGCATGGGCAGCTGAAAGCGACATCAAGCCACCGGCAAAGGCGCCGTCATCACTTCAGCAAACGAACCACTCCGCGAGGGGTCGGCCGCGCGTATCAATCTCAGAGAAGTCAGACTGCCGTGCAGCGCCAGGACGAACCTGGCCCGATGCGCAAAGACGGCAATCTCTACATACTCAGCCTTGCCCCGAACCAAACGGAGTGTGGTCGTTGCTCACGCTGCTTGAACCGGGATTGCCCCGGTAAGTACACAAAGCAAAGGTACAACGGGCCGTTGCAGCACCCTAGTGGCAAACTTGGGATTTTACGCCCAACGCGTCTTACCCCTTCTGAGACCCGACCGCCTGCAACAGGCGTGTCAGCCGCCGCCGAGCACCAGCACCGTCGGCTGCTTCGGCAGATTGCGCAGCGAAACCCGGATGGTGGGATCGCGCGCCACCCGGATGTCGAATTCCTCGGCCATGCCGGCCAGGAAGACGTTGAGGGAGCCGCTGCCGAAGAAGTGCATGGGAATCACCAGGCTGGCACGCAGGTCCTTCAGCACCTGGATCATCGAGGGCAGGTCCAGGGTGTTGCCGCCGTCGACCGGGGCGAAGACCACGTCCAGGCGGCCGATCAGGGCCAGGTGCTCCGCCGTCAGCTTGTGGTGCAGATGGCCCAGGTGGCCGATGCAGAGGTCGGCCACCTCGAAGATGAAGATCGAATTGCCCTGCGGCTCCACGCCGCCGCCCCAAGAGCGGATATCCGTCGAGACGTTGCGGATGAAGACATCGGCGATGGTCAGCTTGTGGACCGCGGGCCCGCCTTGCGGATTCCAGCCGCGCAGGACGTGCTGAATGTCCGGGTCGGGAAAGGCCGTGAAGTGGGTTTCGTGGGCATGGTTCATGGTGACCACCGTGGGCGCCGGCCCCGGCCCCGCATAGCCCGCGTAGTCGGTCGCAATGGTCACCCCCGCCGGCGTGCGCAGGCGGAAGGTAGAATGGGTGATGTAGGTGATCTCGACCGCGCCGCCGGATTGAATTGGCGTAAAGCTGGCCGGGACGACCGCGGGTTGCCGCTCGACGAAGGCGATGCACTTGCTCGCCTGAGCGGCGGAAGCCGGCAGCAAAACAAACGACGACAACACGGCGAGGAACATGGTCACGCCGGAAAGGAGCCTGGTCATACCATCCCTCCTTGCGGGCCTTTGTTGCGCGGAGGGAGCCTTTCGTTCGCACGCGGCCGAAAGTCTCTCCCTCCGTCGCCGGTGATTTTGTCAGCACTTGACTGCCCGCGCCAGAGTGTTCGGCTTTCGCGGACCCCGGAAACGACAAGGACGGCCCGGCGGCGCCAGGGCCGCAACCCCGGACGCCGCGCTCCGGTTCAGCGCACCGTCAGGCAGGTCACCGGCGCGAGGTGCGCCAGCCGCTGCGACGTGCTGCCCAGCATGAGGGCTTCAAGGCCGGAGAGGCCGCGCGCGCCGGTGACGATCATGTCCGCCTTTTCATCCTTGGCAATGGCCAGGATGCAGTTAACCGGCTTGCCGTCCTCAATGCGCTTGCTCACCTGTTCGGCGCCGTGCTCGCGTGCCAGGTCTGCCGCGTGATCGAGGATCTGGGCGCCGACCGCCCGCAGCAAGCCCTCCGGCGTCCCCGCGGAATCTTCGGAAAAAGCGACATAGGCGGGAAAACGCCCCGCCGGGACTTCCGCAAGAGATTCGGACAGCGGCGCCCCGCCCTCTCCGGTCAGATGCTCGATCCGCGCCATGCGTCGAAGGTCGTCCGACAGTTCGTTGCGCAGCAGGACGTGAACCAGCAACACCTCGGCACCATACTTCGCCGCGATGTCCGCGCCCAGCGCTACGGCCTTGCGCGCATGTTCCGAACCGTCCGTGGCGATGAGTATTTTCTTGATCATTGCTTTCCTCCCTTGCCACTGGAAGGCCAGTCTTGGCGCAAGAAGAAAGCTCCGCATTGACTCACCTCAAGCGGCGAGGCGGTCCCCTTGCCGACAACAAGTGTCGGCACGGAAAGCGCGGAAGATCCGGCGTTCAGGCGCTGCGCTTGGGACGCAGAACGTGGACGTGTTCGGGATCGTAGAGCTTGGAATCGATGAAGTCGGTTTCGCCGAGGACGCGGCCGACGAGGATGAGCGCGGTGCGCGTGATCTTGGCGGCGCGCACCTTGTCGCGGATGTCGGAAAGGGTGCCGCGGATGATCTGCTGGTCCGGCCAGGAGGCGCGGTAGACCACAGCCACCGGGCAGTCGGCACCGTAAAAGGGCGTCAACTCCGCTTCGATGTGCTTCAGGTTGCGGATCGAGAGGTGGATGGCCAGCGTCGCGCCGGACTTGCCGAGGGTCGCCAGTTCCTCGCCCTCCGGCATGGCCGAGGCCTTCATGGTGGTGCGCGTCAGGATCACCGTCTGGCTCACCTCCGGCAGGGTGAGCTCGCTTTCCAGGGCGGCGGCGGCGGCCGCG
>JBNKHC010000106.1:0-32276 GCA_050290145.1 Kiloniellaceae bacterium
GGCTGACTGTTCCAGCCCAGCTTCTTCTCCTTCTTGCCGAAGGAGAGGCCCGGCGTGTCCTTGGGCACGATCAGCGCCGAGACACCCTCGGCCCCGGGGCCGCCGGTGCGGCACATGACCAGGTAGACATCGCTGGCACCGCCGCCGGAGATGAAGGCCTTGGAGCCGTTCAGCACGTAGTCGTCGCCGTCGCGCACCGCCTTCGTCTGCAGCGAGGCCGCGTCGGAGCCGGCGCCCGGCTCGGTCAGGCAGTAGCTGGCAAAATGCTCCATGCTCAGCAGCCGCGGCAGGAAGGCCGCGCGCTGGGCGTCGCTGCCGAAGCTGTCGATCATCCAGGCGACCATGTTGTGGATCGAGATGTAGGCGGCGGTCGAGGTGCAGGCGGAGGCCAGTTCCTCGAAGATCACCGCTGCGTCCAGGCGCGTCAGGCCGCTGCCGCCCGAGCCCTCACGCACGTAGATGCCGGCCAGGCCCAGGGCGGCCGCCTTGCGCAGCGTTTCCACGGGGAACTCGGTCGCCTCGTCCCACTGCGCGGCGTAGGGGGCCATTTCCCCGCCGGCAAACTGCCGCGCCATATCCTGGAAGGCGCGCTGCTCATCGTTCAGTTCGAAGTTCATCAGGAAACGCCCGGGCGGGCTCTTGGTTGCAGAAGCATCGACGAGCCGCGATGATAGTCTGCCCCTTGCGACTGTCAATGCGAGCCACGGCTGCCGGGCCCGGGGCGCCGGCCGACCATTCGCCGCCTACTCCAGGTAGTTCAGCCCGCCGAGAACCATGTTGATGTCCTGGCCCGGTTCGCCCAGGGGCAGCATGAGGCCCTGCAGCCGCTTGCGGGACTTTCCGTCGGGCGCGCCATAGGTGAGGTCGATGAAGATCGGCGCCTGGGAATCCGCCAGCGCCTCGCCAACGATCAGCGCTTTCTTCTGCAGCGCCTGCGCGCGCGGTCCCCCGTCCGCTATGAGGCCGCGCACCGTCTGGCCCTGCACATTGCGGCGGGAGTGTTCGACGATGTGTCCGCCGACCAGGCGGTAGCGGAAGTCGAGCGGATCGCGCAGCACGTCGAGAAGCACCAAGTGCTCCAGCAGCGCGGGGATGTCGACGGGGTCGATATCGGCGCGTGCCGGAAAGGGCTGGCCCTGGCAGCGCGAGCGCCAATAGGCATGCAGGTCGGCCAGCACCTCCGAACAGTCCTGAGGCTCCCGTCCCGCCTCGTTACGGAACGCGCCGTCACCAAATCTATAGACGCTAAGCTCGTCAAGATTGCCCGTTTGGGACATTGAACACCAATCCCCGGTACAAAGCTCTCGAAAATATCGCGTAATGCTAGAAATACCTTTAGGGTCAAAATCGCCTCAGTTGTCGTCCAAATCAGCGCCCAGGTCAATATGGGAATCCACCCATAGATTGCAGAGCCAAGGTTTGAATCACCTATCAGAACAACCTTGACAACAGCGGCCGTTCAGCGCTTTGATCGCGGCCTTGCGCCGATTTGTTCTCAGCTTGCGGGCGCTTTAGAAATGCGGCTAAACGAGTGGTCAAAACCGCCCGGCACGCCGTGGCGGTTTTTTTGTTGTTGAGGCCTGACCCACCGTCCGACGGGTCCGCGGTGATTTGAGGGGTAGCTTGCTCCGCGTCAACAAAAGCTAAAAGCCAGTCCCTGGTGGGGCCCCTCGGGGAAGCAGAAACGTCAACTTGTCTGATTGAAAGGGCCCATCCCATGGCAGACTCGACCAAGTCCACAACCAACCCGGAAACCCTCGCCCTGCACGCGGGCTATCGCAGCGACCCGCACACCGGGTCGGTCGCCGTGCCGATCTACCAAACCACGTCCTACGAGTTTCAGGACACCGGCCACGCGGCCAACCTCTTCGCGCTCAAGGAACTGGGCAACATCTACACGCGGATCATGAATCCGACCTGTGATGTGCTGGAGCAGCGCGTCACCGCCATCGAAGGCGGCGCGGCGGCCCTGGCGGTTTCGTCCGGCCAGGCGGCCTCCGCCATGGCGATCCAGAACATCGCCGGCGCGGGCGACAACATCGTCAGCTCGACCGACCTCTACGGCGGCACCTGGAACCTCTTCGCCAACACCTTCAAGACCTTCGGCATCGAAGTGCGCTTCGTCGATCCCAGCGATCCGGAGAACTTCCGCCGCGCCACCGACGACCGGACCCGTGCCTACTACGCCGAGACCCTGCCGAACCCGAAGCTGCAGGTCTTCCCGATCAGCGAGGTCGCGGCGATCGGCGAGGAACTGGGCGTGCCGCTCATCCTCGACAACACCGCCGCACCGGTGATCTGCCAGCCGCTGAAGCACGGCGCCCATATCGTCGTCTACTCCACCACCAAGTACATCGGCGGCCACGGCACTTCGATCGGCGGCCTGCTGGTCGACGGCGGCACCTTCGACTGGGAAAAGCACGCGGCGCGCTTCCCCTCGCTGAACCAGCCGGACCCCAGCTACCATGGCGCGGTGTGGACCGAGGCGGTGAAGCCGCTGGGCCCCATTGCCTACATCCTGAAGGCGCGGGTCACGCTGCAGCGCGACCTCGGTTACGCGCTCAGCCCCTTCAACGCCTTCCTCTTCCTGCAGGGCCTGGAGACGCTGCCGCTGCGCATCCGCGAGCACAGCCGCAACGCCGCCGCGGTCGCCGAGTTCCTGCAGGGACATTCGGAGGTGACCAAGGTCATCCACCCCTCCCTGCAGGACGGCGAGAGCCGGCGGCGCGCCGACGCCTACCTGACGGGCGGCTACGGCGGCCTGGTCGGGTTCGAGCTGGCCGGCGGCCTGGAGGCCGGGCGCAAGTTCATCGACGGGCTGAAGCTGTTCTACCACGTCGCCAACATCGGCGACGCGCGCAGCCTGGCGATCCATCCGGCCTCGACCACGCACTCGCAGCTCTCGCCGGAGGACCAGCTGGCCACCGGCGTGACCGACGGCTACGTGCGCCTGTCGATCGGCCTGGAGCACATCGACGACATCCTGGCCGACCTGGACCAGGCCCTGACGACGGTGCGCAGCGCCGTCGCCGCCGAGTGAGCTGACCGGCTGCGGAGAGGCGGACGCCGGTCGGCGCCCCCCTTTCCCGCAGCGACCACAGATCATGTCCAAAAGGCTCGCCGACAACGCGGCCCTGGTGATCGTCGATTTCCAGAAGGCCATCGACGATCCCAAATGGGGCCGCCGCAACAACCCCGACGCCGAGGCGCAGGCGGGGCGGCTGCTGACCGCCTGGCGTGATCTGAGACGTCCCGTCGTGCATGTACAGCACCTCTCGCGCGAAGCCGACTCGCCCTACCGCCCGGGACAACCCGGATGCGACTTCAAGGACGGACTGGCCCCCGGCACCGGCGAGATCCTGGTGCAGAAACGCACCCACAACGCCTTCATCGACACCGGCCTGGAGGCCTCGCTAAGGGACCGCGGCGTCGAGGCGGTGGTGGTGGCCGGCGTGCTGCTGCACAACTCCGTCGACGCCACGGTGCGCATGGCGAGCAACCTGGGCTTCGACACCTGGGTCGTCGCCGACGCCTCGGCCAGCGTCGACGTGGTGGACCTGGAGGGGCGGCACTGGACGGCCGAGGAGGTCCATGCCCTGAGCCTGACACACCTCAGCGGCGAATACGCGGTGGTCGCCTCGACCGCGGGAGTCCTGGCCGCGGCGGGGGCACTGGTTGTGCCCTGATCCCGGGGTGACTAAACTCTGCCCATCGCAGCGGACGCCGGGCCAGCCGGCCGGGAGATCGGACGAGAGAATGACCGAGTTGATTCGAAAAGGCGGAGCGAACCTGCGGCCGGTACCGCAAGAGGCCGGCGAGAGCACCGCCAGGCGCCCGGAGGCTCTGGGCGCTTATCCGCAGATCCGCTTGCGCCGCAACCGCAGCGCCGCCTGGGTGCGCCGCATGGTGGCGGAAAACCGCCTGGGCACAGAGGACCTGATCTGGCCGATCTTCGTGCACGACGGCAGCGGCAAGCAGCCGATCGACGCCATGCCGGGGGTCGACCGCCTGGGGCTGGACTGCCTGGTCGACAGCGTCGGCGCCGCCGCCGAGCTGGGAATTTCGGCGCTCGCGCTTTTCCCCTACACCGACGAGGCGCTGAAGACCCCGGATGCGCGCGAGGCGCTGAACCCGGACAACCTGGTGTGCCGTGCGGTGCGGGAAGTGAAGCGGGCCTTCCCGGAGGTCGGCATCATCTGCGACGTCGCCCTGGACCCCTACAACAGCGACGGCCACGACGGCCTGGTGCGCGACGGCAAGATCCTGAACGACGAGACCGTGGAGGTGCTCTGCCAGCAGGCGCTGGTCCAGGCCCAGGCCGGCTGCGACGTGGTCGCGCCCTCCGACATGATGGACGGCCGCATTGGCGCGGTGCGCGAGGCCCTGGACGGCAACGGCCTGCAGGACGTTCAGATCATCGCCTATGCCGCCAAGTACGCGAGCTGCTTCTACGGCCCCTTCCGCGAGGCCGTGGGCTCTGGCGGCAGCCTGACCGGCGACAAGAAGACCTACCAGATGGACCCGGCCAACAGCGACGAGGCGCTGCGCGAGGTGGCGCTCGACCTGCAGGAAGGTGCCGACATGGTGATGGTCAAGCCGGGCCTGCCTTATCTCGACATCGTCCGGCGGGTGAAGGACGCCTTTGCCGTCCCGACCCTCGCCTACCAGGTGAGCGGCGAGTTCGCCATGCTGAAGGCGGCCGCCCGTAACGGCTGGCTCGACAACGACCGGGCGGTACTGGAAAGCCTCATGGCCTTCAAGCGGGCTGGCGCCGACGCCGTGCTCACCTATACCGCCGTCGAAGCCGCCAAGCTGCTCAAGGCCGGCTGAAGTACGCCGGACCCGACGGCGCCTTCCCCAGTTCCCCTTCGGCCCCCTTGCAGGGGCCGTCGTAAGTTCCCTGCCTTGAGTCAATAAACAAGCAATCGAGGAGGACACGACAATGGCGTTACAACTCGGCGATACCGCACCCGATTTCACCGCTGACTCGACAGCCGGCAAGATCTCGCTGCACGACTACGGCGGCGACAGCTGGGTGGTGCTGTTCTCTCACCCCAAGGATTTCACCCCGGTCTGCACCACCGAACTGGGTGAAGTCTCCAAGCTGAAGGCGGAGTTCGACAAACGTAACGTGAAGGTGCTCGGCCTGTCGGTCGATCCGCTCAGCGACCACAAGGCCTGGGTCGGCGATATCGAGGAAACCCAGGGCTGCGCCCTCAACTTCCCTCTCCTCGCCGATCCTGACCGCAAGGTCGCCGACCTCTACGGCATGATCCATCCCAACGCGAACGACACACTGACCGTTCGTTCCGTCTTCGTGATCGACCCCAACAAGAAGATCCGCCTCACCCTCACCTATCCGGCCAGCACCGGGCGCAATTTCGATGAACTGCTGCGGGTCATCGACTCCCTGCAGCTGACCGACAAGCACAAGGTGGCGACCCCGGTGAACTGGAAGCAGGGCGACGACTGCATCATCGTGCCGGCTGTCAGCAACGAGGATGCCAAGAAGATGTTTCCGGACGGCTGGGACGAGCAGAAACCTTACCTGCGGGTGGTAAAGCAACCGCACTGACCCCGCCGCACGGGCACAAAAAAAGAGGCCGGCAGCCAGATGGCTGCCGGCCTTTGCCGTTGAGTTCCATAGCCTAATCCTGCAGCCGGGCGAAGAAGGCCTCCGCCGCCAGGTCATGCCAGGCGGCCCGCCTGTCCCGGCCGTGAAAGCCGACATGTCCCCCGGCCGGGCACAGCAGCGGCCACAGGGCCGGATGCGACCCCCAATCGAAGGTCTCGTAGGCCTGGGCGGGGATCCAAGGGTCATCCTTGGCGTGGACCAGAAGCGTCGGCGTCTTGATCGCCGGCAGGAAGCGCAGGCCCGAGCATTGCCGGTAGTAGTCGTCGGCGCCGGCGAAGCCGTTGCGCGGGGCGATCACCTGTTCATCGTAGGCGAAGACGCTGTCGGCACTGCGGATTGCCGCTTCCTGCCCCGCCGAGAGGCCGCGCGGCGCCGAAAGCGCCTCTCGGCGCATGTTGTTCAGCAGGTAGCGGTGATAGGCCCAGTTGCGCGGCTGCATCAGGCGAAGCTGCGTCGCCTTGAGGTCGATGGGCGCCGAGACGCTGACCGCGCCCACGACCGGGAAGGCCTCGGCCTCCTCCGCCAGAAAGCGCAGCAGCATATTGGCGCCCAGGGAGTAGCCGACCAGATTGAGACCGGACTCGAAGTGCACGCCGGGCTGCGCCGCCAGGGCCAGCAGGGCGTCACGCAGGTCGCCGCTGCGCCCGGCGTGATACTGCTCGCCGCAGAGCGGACGCGACGGCCCGGCGCCGCGCAGGTTGAGGCGGACCACGTCGCGGCCTCGCGCCAGCCAGAAGGCCGCCGAGGCGCGCAGGTAGATGCTGTCCTCGCAGCCGGTCAGCCCGTGGATCAGGACCACCAGCGGCGCGCCGGCCACGCAGGAGCGGTGCAGGCTGGCCACCAGGCGGTCGCCGCTGCCGTCGCGCATGGCCAGTTCCAGGCGCGCCGCCGGCCAGGGGCCGAGGTCGTGCCGGGGGCGCCGCAGAAAGTTGCGCAGAGTCTGGAGGTCGCCGCCGAGCCAGGGAAAGCGCGGCCGGAAAGCGCCGGCGTCCAGCGGCGATTCCCTTGCTGCAGGTGTCATTCGCCCGCGAGCCAGTCCCGCAGCGGTGTGATCTGCACGGGATCGAGCAGGGCCGGCGCGTGACCGCAGCCGGGAAATTCGATGAGCTCCGCGCGCGGGCCGCGCTGCTTCATCTCCGCCGCCGTTTCCGGCAGCAGCAGGTCGGACTCGGCCCCGCGCAGCACCAGCGTCGGGCAACTCATCGCATCCCAGAGCGGCCAGAGGTCGACGTCGGCGAGTTCCGCCGCGTGCATCGGTTCGGCGATCCGGGGATCGTAGTGGAGGCACCATTGATCGCCGTCGCGGCGCAGCGAGGTCTCCGTCAGGTGGCGCCACTGGGCGTCGCTGAGGTCGCCGAAACTGCGGTAGATCCGCCGATGATAGGCCTCCGCCTCCGCCAGGTCGGCAAAGCGCGGGTCCTTGCCGAAGTAGTCGAGAATGCGCGCCAGCGCCGCCTTGGGGATGAAGGGGCCGACGTCGTTGATGACCAGGCGCCGGATCGGATTGTCCGGCTGGGCGGCCAGCATGATGCCGATCAACCCGCCCATGGAGGTGCCGACGATATCGACCTGGCGGCTGCCCAGCCGCGCGATCAGCGCCGCCGTGTCGGCGAGGTACTGCGGATAGCCGTAGTCCATGGGATCGCGCAGCCAGCCGCTGTCGCCGCGGCCGACCACGTCGGCGCAGACGACGCGCCGCCCCGCCGCCGCCAGGTCCGCCGCCAGGGCGTCGAAGTCGCGGGCGTTGCGCGCCAGCCCGTGCAGGCAGAGGACCGGCACCGCATGATCCGGCCCGGACTCCCGGTAGGCCAGCTTGTGGAAGCCGTTCCTGGAGAGACATCGCAGGCTGTCTTCTCGCACCACGTCCATCCCGGGTCAGGCCACCGCCAGGGCCGGAGGCGCGTCGAAGACCTGCACGAAGGTCTCGGGATGGAAGCCGTTGAAGCGGGTCGCCAGGGCATTGGAATAGGCACCGACCTGGTCGATTTCGATCCAGTCGCCTTCGCCCACGTCCTCCGGCAAAGTGAAGGTGCCGGGCAGCACGTCGAGGGAATCGCAGGTCGGGCCGTTGAGCACGAACTCGCCGAACTTCTCCGACACCGGACCGCCGAGACGGATGAGCCGCGCCGGCAGGCGGATCGCTACCTGCGACATCTCCGAAAGGCTGCCGTAGATGCCATCGTTGATATAGAGGCGGTTGTCCTTGCGCAGCTGCACCTGGGTCAGCAAGGAGCAGCCGTGGGCGACCAGGGCCCGCCCCGGCTCGGAGAAGATCTCCACCGTGGGGCTGAGCTTCAACCGCTTCAGGCCGTCGCGGATGGCCGACATGTAGCTGTCGAGGGCGGGCACCGGCCGGTCGCCGTAGGCCGCCGGAAAGCCGCCGCCGACATCGACGCAGGCCGGTTCGATGCCGGCCTTGCGGATGACTTCGCCCAGGATCTCCAGCGCGGTGCCGTAGGCCTCGGGGCTGCGGCACTGGGAGCCCACGTGGAAGGCCAGGCCGACGGAAGCGCCCCGCCCGGCGGCCGCCTTCATCAGCTCCGCCGCCTCCTCCGGCCCGGCGCCGAATTTGGCCGCGAGGTGATAGAGCGCGTCATCGGCCGGCGGCGTATTGACCCGCACGATGATGGTGTTGCCCGCGGCCCCGACCTCCTCCATCACCTTGTTCAGCTCGTCGATGTGGTCGACCACAAAATGGCGGACGCCATAGACCTTGAAGGCGGATTTGATGACCGCGCGCGCCTTCACCGGGTGCATGAAATACGTGTGGGCATCGCTGTAGGCGTCGGAAATCTGCGCGATCTCCGCCAGCGAGGCGGTATCGAAGTGCCGCAGGCCGCCCTGGTAAAGGGCATTCAGCACCAGTGGATGAGGATTGCACTTCACCGCGTAGAGCACGGTGCCCGGAAACTGGCTGATGAAGCGTCTTGCCGAGCCGGCCAGCACCTCCGGGCGCACACAGTAGACCGGGTAGCTGGGCTGCAGCGCCTTTGCGACTGCCGTGACGTCGGTGAACTGGCCTTTGTCGATCGCCAAAGCGAAAAACCTATGCCCGCGAGGAATGTTGAAACGAAACCCTGACGGCTTCCTCTATAGGAAGCAAGCGCCGCGGCCACAAGAACAAAGCCGGGGGAAAAGCCTGGGAGGCACCGCGGATCAGCTGATCCCCAGGGTGCGCAGGGGCGACCCCGATGCCTCGCGGCTGGATTTGAGCAGGCTGCGCATCTCCGGGCCCACGGCGATGTGCCCGTCTTTCATATAGGCCTCGTGATTGGACTCGAGGTCGCCGACCACGTAGCGGTAGTTGACCATGAGCCCGGCCGACCAGGCCATGCCGTTGGCGGAGGTGTCGCCCAGCCAGTTGAGCCGCTCCAGGCGCGCGCCATTGCGCAGATGGAAACGGGCGACCGAGTCGAGAGGCTGGCCGTCCTTGCGCTTGGAGGTGAGATAGCGCGCCGCCAGCACCGTCAGCGGCCGCTGCAGGGCCGCCGAGATCGCCGGGTCCTGGTGCCAGTTCCGCGTGCCCAGCATCTCCTCGATAATCTGCGTCAGCCCGCGTTCCTTGCTGATCGCCGGCAGCACGGCCAGGTCCTCGGGCGTGAAGCCCGCCGCCAGGTCGCCCTCCGAGAGGCTGTCCAGCCAGCGCCGGAAGCTGGGCATGGGCGACAGGGTCGAGAAGATCTTCAGCTTCGGAAATTCGCGGGACAGAGTCTGCACCACCCGCTTGATGAGGTAATCCCCGAAGGAGATCTGCTTCAGCCCCTTCTGGGTGTTGGAAATCGAATAGAAGATCGCGGCGTCGGCCTGGGTCGGATCCATCTGCGGCGCCTTCTCGTCGAGCAGCGCCTGGATGGAGGCCGACATGCCGCGGACCAGCGCGACCTCGACGAAGGCCAGCGGCTCGTCGGGCATGCGCGGATGAAACAGGGCATAGCAGCGGCGGTCGGAATCCAGCCGGTTGCGCAGATCCTGCCAGGAGGTGATCTCGTGTACCGCTTCGTAGGCCACGAGTTTCTCCAAGAGCGAGGCCGGTGAGTCCCAGTCGATGGCGCGCAGGTCGAGAAAACCGGTATCGAACCAGGATAGCAGCAGCTCCCGAAGGTCGTCGTCGAGGCCCTGCAGATAGGGGTCTTCACTGCGCAGGGCCAGCAGGTCAGCGCGCAGGTCGACCAGGAACTTCACACCTTCGGGCAGCGCGTTGAACTGGGTCAGCAAGCGCAGGCGCGGCGGCTGCAGCGCCTGGCGCAGCAGGCGCTCGGCCTTCAGGCGCTCGGCATCTGTCGCCGCCGCCCGATAGGCGGCCACGGCCTCTTCCACCGCCTCGCTGGACACCGCGAACTCGTGGGCGAGGACGGTGAGGAAGCCCTTGCGGCCCTCGGCGTCCTGCTCCAGATAGATCCTGCCGAGGGCTGCTGCGCGCATGCGCGCCGAGACCTCCCCGCCCCGCGCCTCCAGGCAGTCCTGCATCAGGCGCTTCAGGGATTCCGGCTTGGTCGAGGCCGGCGCCTTGGACAAGCCGACGGTACGCGCGGCGGACTGTGCGATATCGCGCCAAGCCGTCGCCAGGTTCGTCAGGGTCCGCTCGACCAAGGTCTCCTGTTGCACCTCGGACATCTGGCTTCCTTTCTAAATCCCGGGCCCCATTATCACGTCCGGCAGCCAGGTGGCGATCTGCGGGAAGATGCACAAGAGGACAATCCCCAGGGCCATCGCCAGCATGAAGGGCAAGGCGCCCTTGAGAATCGTCGGCAACGACACATCCGGTGCTATACCATTGATTACGTAAAGATTTAGGCCCACAGGCGGCGTGATCAATCCAATTTCCATGTTGATCGTGAAAACCACCGCGAACCAGTAGGGATCGAAGCCGGCCGAGGTCACGATGGGCAGCAGGATCGGCGCCGTCATCAGGATGACAGCGACCGGCGGCAGAAAAAAGCCGCAGACCAACAAGAACACGTTGATCATCGCCATCAGGACCCAGCGGTTGACGTCCAGGCCGGCGATCCACTCGGCGATCGACTGGGTGACGAAGAGGCTGGAAAGCGTATAGCTGAACAGGGCGGAGGCACCGATGATCATCAGGATCATCACCGACTCGCGCATGGAATCACCGAGGATCTCCCAGATGCGCAGCAACGACCAGGAACGCAGGAACAGGCCGTAGATCACCACCACCAGCAGCACGCAGAACAGCGCACCGACGCCGGCCGCCTCGGAGGGCGTGGCGATGCCGCCGTAGAGCACGTAGAGCACCCCGGCGATGATCAGCAGGAAGGGCAGCACGCGCGGCAGCACCACCAGCTTCTGCCGCAGCGAGTAGCCGGCCTCGGTGAGGCTGAAGCGATAGCCGCCGCGCCAAGCCGCATAGAGCGACCAGCTCATGAAGAGTACGGTGAGCATCAGTCCGGGCAGCAGCCCGGCGATGAACAGCCGCCCGATCGAGGTCTCGGTCGAGATACCGTAGACGATCATGGTGACCGAGGGCGGGATCAAAATCCCCAGGGTGCCGCCGGCGGCGATGGCGCCGGTGGCCAGGCCGTCCGGGTAGCCGCGCTGGCGCATCTCCGGAATGCCCATCTTGCCGATGGCCGCGCAGGTCGCCGGCGAGGAGCCGGAGAGCGCCGCAAAGATCGAGCAGGCCCCCAGGTTGGAGATGATCAGGCCGCCAGGTACACGGTAGAGCCAGCGCTCCAGCGCCTCGTAGAGGTCCTTACCCGCCGGCGAGGAGGCCACGGCGGCTCCCATCAGCACGAACATGGGAATCGACACCAGAGCGAACTCGCCGATGCCCGCAAAGAAAGTATCGGCGACAATGCCGAGGCTGCCCCAGCCGTCGAAGATGATGAGAAACCCGACCGACACGAGGCCCAGGCCGAAGGCGATGGGAACCCCCGTGGCCAGCACCAGGATGGTAACTACGCCGATGATGGCGCCAACTTCCAGCGGGCTCATGGCTGCTCTCCCGGCTCGAGCCCGAAGGGCATGTCCCGCCCGGTCGCCAGGCAGAGAATGTCGGCCACGTACTGCAGGCACAGCAGGCCGATCCCGAGGGGGATCGGCGCATAGGCGATCCACAGCGGCAACCGCCAGATGGAATCCGTCGTCCAGCCGCCGCGCCAGGCATCGAGCCACAGTTCCGCGCCGCTGTAGGTCAGGACGGCACAAAATGCCAAGGCCATGAACGAAGCCAGGAAAGCAAGCACCATGCGCGCACGATGGGACAGATAGATCGGCAACAGGTCGACGTTCACATGACCGCGACGCAGCAGCACATAGGGGCTGCCGATCAGCGTGGCGCCGACAATGCTGTAGGTCGTGAACTCGGTCTGCCAGACCGTCGACTCGTTGAGAAAGTAGCGCAGAACCACCATCTGGCAGACCACGAGGACCGCAGCGGCCAAGGTCAGGGCCGCGACGATTCCGCAGAGCTGCGAGAGTCGGCGAACGGTTGTGACGAAGAGATCCAAGGCGGCCTCGGCAGGTTGAGAATCAGCGGTACAAGTCTGTCACAAAGCAAGGGCGCCGGCAGCCCGCGACCCCCGGCGCCCTGCTCCGAAACGAACCGAGCCTACTCGACGGCCAGCGCCTTTTCGATCAGCGCATCACCGCCGGGAACCTTCTCGGAGAAGTTCTTGTAAGAGGTCTGCTTGGCGATTTCACGCCAAGCCGCCGCGTCCTCGGCGGACATCTTGACGACCTCGACACCGTTCTTCTTGTAGACGTCGACCAGCTTCTGATCCAGGCCCTTGGCCTGCTCAGTCATGTACTCCTCGGCTTTCTTGCCGGCTGCCATGAGGGCGTTCTGCTGAGCCTCGTTGAGCTTGTCCCAGCTGCGCTGGGACATGAGGATCGGCTCATACATGAACCACAGGGCGTGGTCGCCCGGCTCTGTCAGGCACTTGACCTGCTCGTAGATACGGTAGGAGACGAAACTGCCGGAGCTGGTGTTGGCGGCGTCCAGAACGCCCGTCTGCATCGCGGTGTAGATTTCCGACGACGGCATGGAAGCGATCGAGGCGCCGGCGCCCGCCAGCATCTGCTCGAAAGCCGGACCGGCCGCACGGGTTACCTGCCCCTTCATGGTATCGGGGCCCAGGATGCAGTTCTTGGTCGAGGCGAAGCCGCCGGCCAGCCAGGCGTCGGACAGCACGACGACGCCGGCGTCATTGATGATCTTCTTGATGTCGTTCATGAAGGGCGACTTGTTGAGCCGCAGGGCGTGATCGTGGTTCTTCACCAGGCCCGGCATCAGCGTGGCGCTGAACTGGGGATGGCGGCCGCTGGCGTAGTCCAGGGGAAAGGCAGAGATATCCAGCTGGCCCTTCACCATGGCGTTCCACTGTTCCTTGGGCTTGAACAGCGAAGCGCCCGGGTAAACCTGCACCTCCAAACCGACATTCGCCTTGGCAACTTCCTTGGCGATAATCTGCACCATCTCGTCGCGCGCGTCTCCCTTGCCGCCCGGCCACTGGTGCGAGGCTTTCAGCGTCACGTTCGCGGCCATGGCCGAGCCGGCCACGGCAAAGCTCGCGACCACGGCAGTCGCGGACATGATTCTACGCAGGGTCTTGGACATCACTCGGTTCCTCCCGGTTGCATATTCCACGGCAGACGGCGGCTTTGCGCCACACTTGCCTTTTATTCTGATCAAAAACTCTAGCGCCGGCCACGAAAGCTGTCCAGTGTTGTATACAAAAATATTAGAAGTGCATGCTTGCCGGACTCTTTTGCATGCGGATATACTTTCCCTCATGAAACCCAAAGCCGCACCGCTTGCCCGAGACCTGCGGGACCGCCTGGAGGGCGAGATCCTCTCCGGTCAGCGCCCGCCGGGCTCGCGCCTGGACGAAAGCAAGCTGGCCCAGCATTTCGGCGTCTCGCGCACCCCGGTGCGCGAGGCGCTCCGGGAACTGGCAGCGGCCGACCTCGTGGTGCTGCGGCCGCGCCAGGGGGCGGTGGTCGCCACCGTCACCGTCACCCAGCTGCTGCACATGTTCGAGGTGATGGCCGAACTGGAGTCCTTCTGCGCCAAGCTGGCAGCGCGGCGCATGTCCGCGGAGGAGCGCGACCAGCTGCTCCAGGTCCACGAGGATTGCCGGGAGCTGGCGGAAAAGGGCGAGGCCCATGCCTACTACGACGCCAACCGCCGTTTCCACGAAGTGATCTATGCGGGCACCCACAACACTTATCTGGAAGAGACCACGCGCAACATGCGCAACCGCCTGCAGCCCTACCGGCGCTTCCAGCTGCACCATCCGGGGCGGACCATGAAGTCCTGGAAGGAGCATCGTGCGGTGATCGACGCCATTCTCGACGGCAACGCCGAAGCCGCGGCAACGGCGATGTCTCATCACGTCACCATCCAGGGGGACGTCTTCACCGACCTCATCTCCGCCCTGCCGGAGTCCTACGTCCATGCGATGACCGCCTAGGCCACGGCCGGGCGGCAGAAGAAGACCATGACCAATCTCTACACCCAGCTGACCGAAAACTTCCCCGCCGACCGCAGCCAGACCGTGCTGGAGACGCCCGAAGGCCGCACCATGAGCTACGCCGACTTCGAAGCCGGCTCCGGGCGCATTGCCCGCCTGCTGATGGACTGCGGCGTGCAACCCGGTGACCGCGTGGCGGCGCAGATCGAGAAGTCGCCGGAGGCGCTGCTGCTCTATCTGGCGGTGCTGCGCTGCGGCGGCGTCTATCTGCCCCTCAACACGGCCTATAAGGGTGGCGAGGTCGCCTACTTCCTGGGCGACGCGGAGCCTCGCGTCCTGGTCTGCGACCCAAAAGCCGAAGACACCCTGACCGAGACGGCGAAGCAGGCTGGAACCGACGTGGTGCTGACACTGGGCGGCGACGGTGCCGGCAGCCTGACCGAGCGCAGCCGCGACCTGGACCCGGAAGTCGGCGTGGTGGCGCGGGAAGCGGACGACCTGGCCGCCATCCTCTACACCAGCGGCACCACCGGCCGCTCCAAGGGTGCGATGCTGAGCCACGACAACCTGGGCAGCAACACCCTGACGCTGCGCGACTACTGGGGCTTCACGGCGAACGACGTGCTGATCCACGCCCTGCCGATCTTCCATACCCACGGCCTCTTCGTCGCCACCCACTGCGTGCTGTTGAGCGGCGCGCGCATGCTGTTCCTCAACCGCTTCGACGCGGACACGGTGATCGACCTGCTGCCCCGCGCGACCGCGATGATGGGCGTGCCGACCTTCTATACGCGGCTGCTGGCCAATCCGCGCTTGACCAAGGATGTCTGCGCCGGCATGCGGCTTTTCATTTCGGGCTCGGCGCCGCTGCTGGCCGATACCTTCCAGGAGTTCGAGGAACGCACCGGCCACCGTATTCTCGAGCGCTACGGCATGACCGAGACGACGATGAGCACCTCCAACCCGTTGGATGGAGAGCGCATCGCCGGCACTGTCGGCCATCCCCTGCCCGGCGTCGAGGCGCGCATCGCCGACGAGCAGGGCAATCCCCTGCCCCAGGGCGCTGTCGGTGTCCTGGAGGTCAAGGGGCCCAACGTCTTCAAGGGCTATTGGCGCAACCCGGAAAAGACCGCCGAGGAGTTCCGCCTGGACGGCTTCTTCATCACCGGCGACCTGGCGACGATCGACGAGCGCGGCTATGTCCAGATCGTCGGGCGCGCCAAGGACCTGATCATCTCCGGCGGATTCAACGTCTATCCCAAGGAAGTCGAGCTTTGCATCGACGGCATCGATGGGGTCGACGAGTCGGCCGTCATCGGCCTGCCTCACCCGGACTTCGGCGAGGCCGTGGTCGCCGTGGTCAAGCGCCAGGACGGCGCACCGGAAGTCACCGCCGAGGCCATCCAGGACACCACGAAGGCCGAGCTGGCCAATTTCAAGGTGCCCAAGAAGGTTTTCTTCGTCGACGAGCTGCCGCGCAATACCATGGGCAAGGTGCAGAAGAACGCGCTGCGCGACCGCTTCAAGGACAGCTTCACCTCCGCCGCCTAGGCGTCCCCTAGGCCGCGGAGCCTCGCGCCTTCGCACCCCCGAGGCAGGCGTCGACTTCCTCGGCGCTGAGCGTCTCGCGCTCTTCCAGGCGCTGGACCAGGCTCTTCATGCCCGCCGCGTTGTCGGTGATGACCTTCTCCGCCCGTGCCTCGGCCTCCCGCAGAAGCTGGGACACGGCGGCGTCGACATCGTGCGCCGTGGTCTCGCTGAATCGTCGCGGCTGGGCGATCTCGCGGCCGAGGAAGGGGTGATCCTCGCTCTGGCGAAGATCGACCGGACCGATCTCCTCCGACATGCCCCAACGCGACACCATGGCCCGCGCCGTCTGGGTCGCATTCTTGATGTCGTCGTCGGCGCCGGAACTGACGTTGCCCAGCAGCACCTTCTCCGCCGTGCGGCCGCCCAGCATGACTGCGAGGCGGTCCTTGAGATAGTCCTCCGGCAGGGTGTGGCGCTCCTCCTCCGGCAGCAAGTGGGTGCCGCCCAGCGCGCGCCCGCGCGGAATGATGGTCACCTTGTAGATCGGGTCCGCCGTCGGCAGGAAGTGCGCCACGACGGTATGGCCGGCCTCGTGCACCGCCAGGCGGTGCTTTTCCTCCGGGCGGATCGCCAGGCTGCGCACCGTGCCCATCATCACCTTGTCGCGCATCTCGTCGAAGTTGCGCATCTCGATGGACCGCTGGCCAGCGCGCGCCGCGGCCATGGCCGCCTCGTTCACCAGGTTCTTGAGGTCGGCGCCGGAGAAGCCGGGGGTTGCGCTGGCGATGGTCGTCAGATCGACGTCCGAGGCCAGCGGCATGTTCTTCGTGTGGACCTTGAGGATCGCCTCGCGCGCCTCGCGGTCCGGCAGCTCCAGAGTGACGTGGCGGTCGAAGCGCCCCGGCCGCAGCAGGGCCGGGTCCAGCACGTCCGGGCGGTTGGTCGCCGCCAGGACAATAACCGCCTCGTGGCCGCTGAAGCCGTCCATCTCGGCCAGGATCTGGTTCAGGGTCTGCTCACGCTCGTCATTGCCGCCACCCAGGCCGGTGCCGCGCACCCGGCCCACGGCGTCGAGCTCGTCAATGAAGATGATGCTGGGCGCGCGCTTCTTGGCCTCCTCGAACATCTTACGGACGCGCGAGGCGCCGACGCCGACGAACATCTCAATGAACTCGGAAGCCGAGGTATGGTAGAAGTTGACATCGGCCTCCCCGGCCAGGGCGCGCGCCAGCAGCGTCTTGCCGGTGCCCGGCGGCCCCATCAGCAGCACGCCGCGCGGCGGCTCCGCCCCCAGGCGCTGATAGCGTTCCGGATCGCGCAGGAAGTCCACCAGCTCGGCGACCTCGCGCTTGGCACTCTCCTGCCCGGCAACGTCTTCGAAGGTCACCCGCTTCTTGCGCTTCACCTCCTTGCTGGCCGAGCCGGCCAGGAAATCCGAGGGATCGCGCCCGCCGAAGCGGCCGGCGAGATTGCTCTGCATGCGATGCCAGAACCAGAAGTAGATGCCGAGGAAGATCAGCCAGGGCAGCAGGCTGAAGAACCAGTTGCCGCCTTCCTCCTTCTTCGGCGCCACGGTCACCACCGCGTCGGAGGATTCGATCAGCGGCATCAGTTCCGGGTCGTCGATGCTCGGCAGATTGACCTGGATGTATTCGTCCTGGTCGGCCCCCAGGTCGCCGCCGGCAGGCCGCACCGTCGCCTCCGCCAGGTCCTCGGACAGCCGGATGTCGCTGATCCGACGGTCCCGCAGCAGCTGCTTGAACTCACTGTAGGCCAGCACGGTACGGTGGGTCTGCGGCGGCGCCACGTCGCGCATGCTGAACATCAGGGCGAAAAGCACCGCCCCAATGAGCAGAATGGGCCACCACTTCGCGAAGTCTTTCAACAGGCTCTCCGGCACAAAGGGCAGAAAAGGTCCGATCGACCGTCTATTCTACCGCATAACAGGCCGTGGGCAGCAGAAGAATGATTCACCTCAAAGCGGCCGGATCGGGCGCAAAGCCTTGCTGGGGCTAGCTTCCGGCGCCCCGCACCCCGGCCACGTGGGCCCGCCAGGACTGGGCCTCGATGAAGACCCGCCGGACCGCCCCGTCCGCCTGCTTCATGCGCTGCTCCAGCTCGGTGATGGCGGCCTCCACCTCGTCGGCGGTCAGTCCAGGATGGAAATCGACGCTGACCGTCACCAGCAGATCCTGGGGGCCCTGGTGCAGGGTGAGCAACTCGTTGATGCGGAACACCGCCCTGTGGGCCCGCACAATGCCGCGCAGCTGCTGGACCAGCGCCGGATCGGCCGCTTCGCCGATCAGCAGCCCCTTGGTCTCATAGGCCAGCAGGACCGCCGCCAGGGCCAGGATGACGCCGATGATCATGGAGGCTGCGCCGTCCAACTCCGGTATGTCCAGCAGCTGGCCCAACAGGATCCCGGCGAAAGCCACCACCAAGCCCGCCATGGCCGCCGTATCCTCCAGCAGCACGGTGAAGATGGAGGGATCCTTGCTGACCTGGATCGCCTTCAGGTATCCGAGCTTCCCCTTGCCTTGCTTGAACTCCCGGTAGGCGACCCACCAGGCCGCCCCTTCGAAGGCCATCGCGAGGGCAAGAACGATGTAGTTCACGTAGGCGTCGGTGATCGGATGGGGGTCCAGCAGCTTGTGCACCCCCTCGTAGAAGGAAACGCCGGCGCCGACCGCGAAGATCAGGATGGCGACCACGAAGGCCCAGAAGTAGATCTCCGGCCCGTAGCCGAAAGGATGACGCTCGTCGGCCGGGCGCGAAGCGCGCTTCAGGCCATACAGCAGCAAGGCTTGGTTGCCCGTATCGACTGCCGAGTGAATGCCCTCGGAGAACATGGCCGAGCTGCCGGTAAAAGCGGCGGCCGAGAACTTGGTCACGGCGATCAAGGAATTGCCGGCCAAGGCCGCGAAGATCACTTTCCTGGAACCCTGACCCGCCATCGCTTCGTCCCCTAACAAATCCGCCCTGCGCGGCACTCTCCCTAATCCAGAGGTCCCCGCGCGCCCGGCGACCATACCCGAGGCAGATGCAAGCAGGGAAATGATCTATCAAGATTTTAACTGGCATTCTCCGCAGCCCGCCCCTGATAGATAAAGGAGTCGCGGGTCAAACAGGGCAAAGGCGGTATAACAGGGCATGAAAGCGATTCGGCGAATCCTTCTGTACGGACTGGGCGGCCTGGCGGCCCTCGCCATCATCACGGCAGGCGGCGGATACCTGTGGCTGCGCAGCTCCCTGCCGCAGACCGAGGGCGACATCCCCCTGGCGATTCTCGACGGGCCGGTGAAGGTCTCGCGCAACGGCGACGGCCTGGTCCGAATCCAGGCCGAAACCGAGTTCGACCTCTATCGCGCCCTGGGCTTCGTGCATGCCCAGGAGCGCCTGTGGCAGATGGATTTCATGCGCCGCGTCGGCTCGGGCCGCCTCTCCGAGGTCATGGGCCGGGCGACCCTGGTGCACGATCGCTTCTTCCGTACCCTCGGCTTCCGCCAGCTCGCCGAGGCCAACCTGTCGCACCTGGCGCCCGAAACCCTCGCCGCCCTGGAAGCCTATGCCGACGGCGTGAACGCCTACCTGCGGAACCGCTCCGGCCCGCTGCCCCTGGAGTTCCAGGTGCTGGGCTACGAGCCCGAGCCATGGAGCCCGGTCGACTCCCTGCTGTGGGGCCGCATCATGGCCCTGCGCCTCTCGGAGAATTGGCGTGACGAGCTGAGCCGCGCCCGCTTGGCGGGCCGCTTCAGCCCGGAGCAGATCGCCCAGCTGTGGCCCGCCTACCCCAGCGACGCCCCGATCACCATCGCCCAGCTTTCCGATCTCATCGACGATTCCGTCGCCCGGCAGCTGGCCAACCTGCTGCCGCCCTCCCTGGCGCCGACCGGCGCCTCGAACGCCTGGGCCCTGAGCGGGGCGCGCAGCGCCAGCGGCAGCCCGATCCTGGCCAACGATCCCCACCTGCCCCTGGAAGCGCCGGGTGTCTGGTTCCTGGCCCGCCTGGAGGCGCCGGGCATCACCCTGGCCGGCGCCACTGCGCCGGGGGTGCCTTTCGTGATCCTGGGCCACAACGAGCACGTCGCCTGGGGCCTCACCACCACCCACAGCGACACCCAGGATTTCTTCATCGAGCGCATCTCGCCGGACAAGCCCGACCAGTACCTGACCCCGGAAGGCGTCGAGGACTTCAAGGCGCGCGACGAGTTCATCCGCCTCACCGGCGGCGAGTCCGTCACCCTGGTGGTGCGCGAGACGCGCCACGGCCCGGTGATGAGCGACGTCATCCCGGAAGGCTCCAGCGAGACCGGCGCCGTCCTCTCCCTCGCCTGGCCCGCGCTGCGGGCCGACGACCGCACCCCGGACGCGCTCTACGGCATGAACCACGCCCAGGACTGGGCCGAGTTCCGCGAATCCCTCCGGCAGTTCCACGCGCCCCAGCAGAACGTCGTCTATGCCGATACCGACGGCAACATCGGCTTCCTGGCGCCGGCCCGCGTGCCGGTGCGCCGTGCCGGCAACGGCCAGCACCCGGTGCCCGGATGGAGCGGCGAGTTCGACTGGATCGGCTTCGTGCCCTTCGAGGAGCTGCCTTCCCAGGACAACCCGCGCAGCGGCGTGATCGTCAACGCCAACAACAAGATCGTGTCCGACAGCTTCCCGCACCTCATCGCCGTCGACTGGCCGCCACCCTACCGCGCCGAGCGTATCGGCGCGGTGCTGTCCGGCGCCGCAGGCAATCACAGCATTACCGATTCCGTGGTGCTGCAGCAGGACATCGTCGCCAATGCCGCCGACACCATCCTGCCCCGCCTGCTGGGCGTGACGCCGGTCAGCGTGCGGGGCCGCCAGGCGACCGCCCTGCTGCACTCCTGGGACCGGCAGATGCACCGCAACGCGCCCGAGCCGCTGATCCTGCAGGCCTGGGTCTGGGCCCTCGGGAAAGCGATCCTGGAAGACGAGCTCGGCCCCGATTACCTGGAGTACCTCGACGGCGGCACCTATACCCTGGAGCGCATGCTCGCCGAGGACAGCCAGTGGTGCGACGCCGTCGGCAGCAACGAGGCCGAAAGCTGCGACGCCCAGATCCAGAAGGCCCTGGAAGACGCCCTCGACCTGCTGGAGGAGCGCTTCGGCAGCGACATGTCGGCCTGGCGCTGGGGCGACGCCCACGTGGCGCGCTTTGCCCATCCCGTGCTCAGCCGCATCCCCGTGGTCGGGCCCTATTTCAGCTACAGCGTCGAGACAGATGGCGGCAACGACACGGTCAACCGGGCCTCGCCCCGCCTGGGCGGCAGCGCCGAGCACCTCTTCGAGGACGTCCACGGCGCCGGCTTCCGTGCGGTCTACGACCTGAGCGACCTCGAGCGCTCGCGCTTCATGATCGCCACCGGGCAGTCCGGCAATCCGCTCTCCGACCTCTACGGCAACCTGGCCGCGCGCTGGCGCGACGGGTTGACCGTGTCGCTGGCTCCCGAAACCTGGGCGCTGGCAAGACAGCTTACCTTGCTGCCGGGCCAAAAATAGCCAACCATTACATTGCGAGGTGCCACCGAGAGGCACCGGACCCGGGGGACACGGCCTTGACCACGACAATCGACGACATCCGCACGGCGGCAGAAACCCTCAAGGGGCAGGTCATCCGCACCCCGCTGGTGCCCGCGGCCCGCATGTCGGAGGTGCTGGGCTGCGAGCTCTACCTGAAGCTCGAGAACCTGCAGCGCACCGGCTCTTTCAAGGATCGCGGCGCCTTCATCCGGCTGTCCAACCTGAGCCCAGAGGAGGCCAAGCGGGGCGTCATCGCCATGTCGGCGGGCAACCACGCCCAGGGGGTCGCCTACCACGCCCAGCGGTTGGGAATCCCGGCCACCATCGTCATGCCCGAATTCGCCCCCTTCTCCAAGGTCGAGCGCACCCGGGCCTTCGGCGCCCGCGTGGTTCTGACCGGCGACACCCTGGACGCTTCCGCCCAGGCGGCCCGCCAGATCGCCGCGGAGGAAGGCCTGACCTTCGTCCATCCCTACGACGACCCCGACGTCATCGCCGGCCAGGGCACCATCGGCCTGGAGATCATGGAAGACCTGCCCGAGGTCGACACCATCGTGGTTCCCATCGGCGGCGGCGGCATCATCTCCGGCATCTCCATCGCAGCGAAGGACGCCAAGCCGGATGTCCACATGATCGGCGTCGAGACCGAGCTTTTCCCCTCCATGGCCAATGCCCTCAAGGGCCGCGGCGAACTGCCCGGAGGCAGCAGCCTCGCCGACGGCATCGCGGTCAAGAACCCCGGCAAGATAACCCAGGAGATCATCTCCCGCCTGGTCGAGGACATCGCCATCGTGCCTGAGACCATTATTGAGATCGCCATCCACCGCCTCGTGGAGGAGCAGAAGATCGTCGCCGAGGGCGCCGGCGCCGCGGGCGTGGCGGCGATCCTGAACGACCCGGAGCGCTTCGCCGGGCGCAAGGTCGTCACCGTCATCTGCGGCGGCAACATCGATGTCCGCCTGCTCTCGGGCGTCCTGACCCGCGGCCTGGTCCGCGACGGCCGCATGGTGCGCCTGCGTATCGGCATCGTCGACCAGCCGGGCACCCTGGCGCGGATCGCCGACATCATCGGGCGCAGCAGCGCCAACATCATCGAGGTTTATCACCAGCGGCTGTTCTATGACGTGCCGGCCAAGCGTGCCGACATCGATGTGGTCCTGGAGACCCGTAACTCCGAGCACGTGAAGGAAATCATCGCCAGCCTGGAGAAAAACGGTTTTCCCACCAGGGTGCTCTCGGCCCACTCGGCGGACGGCGCCTAGGGCCCCTCACCAAATCGGGATAATCCAGATGTTGCACCGGCCTGCGCGATCCCTTAGGGGATAGCAGACTGGGTCGCCGCGCAATCCTGGAGGAACCGTCAATGGCCCCGTCCGGCGCCGTCTTTCACAGCGTTATGGAGCGTATCGGCAATACGCCGATGCTGGAGGTGTCCCACCTGGACACCGGCCCCTGCCGCCTTTTCCTGAAACTCGAAAGCGAAAATCCCGGCGGCTCGATCAAGGACCGGATCGGCAAGTCGATGATCGAGGCCGCCGAAAAGAACGGCGGCCTGAAGCCCGGCGGCCGCCTGATCGAGGCGACGGCCGGCAATACCGGCCTCGGCCTGGCGCTGGTCGCCGCGCAAAAGGGGTATCACCTGACGCTGGTGGTGCCCGACAAGATGGCGCAGGAAAAGATCTTCCATCTGCGCGCCCTGGGGGTGGAAGTGATCCTGACCCGCTCCGACGTCGGCAAGGGTCACCCCGAATACTACCAGGACATGGCCCAGCGCATCTCCGAGGAAACCGGCGCCATCTTCATCAACCAGTTCGGCAATCCGGCCAACCCCCTGGCCCACGAAACGACCACCGGACCCGAGATCTGGGAACAGATGGAGCACGACGTCGACGCCATGGTCTGCGGCGTCGGCTCCGGCGGCACCATCACGGGGCTGTCCCGCTTCTTCGCCTCGGTCTCCGACAAGACGGAAATGGTGCTGGCCGACCCGGAGGGCTCGATCCTGGCCGAGTACGTCGAGACCGGCAACATCAGCAAGGACGTCGGCAGCTGGATCGTCGAAGGCATCGGCGAGGACTTCCTGCCCGACATCGCCGACCTTTCGCGCGTCCGCAAGGCTTACGTGGTCCCGGACAAGGAAGCCTTGCTGACAGCGCGCGAGCTGCTGCTGCGCGAAGGCGTCCTCGCCGGCTCTTCCTCCGGCACGCTGATCGCCGCCGCACTGCGCTACTGCCGCGAGCAGAGCCAGCCGAAGCGGGTCGTCACCCTGGTCTGCGACAGCGGCAACAAGTACCTGTCGAAGATGTTCAACGACTACTGGATGATCGACCAGGGCTTCATCGAGCGCGAGCAGAAAGGCGACCTGCGCGACCTGATCAGCCGGCGCCACGACGAACACGGCACCGTGACGGCGGCCGCCGACGACAATCTGCTGATCGCCTACGGCCGCATGAAGCTCTATGACATCTCGCAGCTGCCGGTGCTCGACAAGGCCGGCAAGGTCGTCGGCATCCTCGATGAGAGCGACATCCTGCTGAAGGTCTTCAAGGACGACGAGCGCTTCAAGGATCCTGTCTCCAGCGCCATGACGTCGAAGCTGGAGACCATCTCGCCCGACCAGCCGATCGACGTCCTGCTGCCGATCTTCGCCCAGGACCGTGTGGCCATCGTCATCGAGGACGACACCTTCCTGGGTCTGATCACCCGGATCGATCTGCTCAACCACCTCCGCCGAAAGATGAAATAGCCGCCATGCCCGACTCTTCGCGCAGCCGCAACCGGCCGGCCTTCGCCACCCGTGTGATCCACGCGGGGCAGTCTCCTGACCCGACCACCGGCGCGGTGATGCAGCCGATCTACGCCACCTCGACCTACGCCCAGGAGAGCCCCGGCGTGCATAAGGGCTACGAGTACAGCCGCTCGCAGAACCCCACGCGCATGGCCTACGAGCGCTGCATTGCGGACCTGGAAAGCGGCGAGCAGGGCTTCGCCTTTGCCTCCGGCCTCTCGGCCATCGCCACCCTGCTTGACTGCCTGGACAGCGGCGCCCACGTGGTCGCCATGGACGACCTCTACGGCGGCAGCTACCGCCTCTTCGAGCGTGTGCGCCGCCGCTCGGCCGGCCTCGACTTCAGCTACGTCGACATGACCGACATCGCAGCGCTGGAGGCGGCTATCCGGCCGGAGACCAAGCTGATCTGGGTCGAGACTCCTACCAATCCGCTGCTGAAGCTGGTCGACCTGGAAGCCGTCGCCCGGCTGGCCAAGAAGCACGGTGTTCTGGCCGCCTGCGACAACACCTTCGCGACGCCCTGGATCCAGCGGCCGCTGGAGCTCGGCTTCGACCTGGTGATGCACTCGGCCACCAAGTACCTGAACGGCCATTCCGACATGGTCGGCGGCGTGCTGGTGGTCGGCGACAACGCGGAGCTGGCCGAGCAACTCACCTTCCTGCAGAACGCCGTCGGCGCGGTCCAGGGCCCCTTCGACAGCTTCCTCGCCCTGCGCGGACTGAAGACGCTGGCACTGCGCATGGAGCGGCACTGCGCCAACGGCCAGGCGGTGGCGGAGTTCATGGAAAGCCACCCCAAGGTGGAGAAGGTCTACTATCCCGGCCTCGCCAGCCATCCTCAGCACGCCTTGGCCGAGCAGCAGATGGACGGCCCCGGCGGCATGGTCACGGCGATCCTGAAGGGCGGCCTGGACGATGCCCGGCGCTTCCTCGAGCGGGTCGAGCTCTTCGCCCTGGCCGAGAGCCTGGGCGGCGTCGAGAGCCTGATCGAGCATCCGGCGATCATGACCCACGCTTCCATCCCTCCGGAAAACCGCGCCGCGCTGGGCATCAGTGACGGATTGGTGCGGCTCTCGGTGGGGATCGAAGGCGCCGACGACCTCGTCGCCGACCTGCAGAACGCCCTCGCCTGATCCGGCCGGGCAGTTGCCTAGACGTCCGGCCCGATGGTGCGGTAGCCGCTCTGGAAATAGACCAGGGGATCGCGATCCCCGGCCGCCTGGAGCCGCTCGACCCGGCCAAGGATGATGACGTGATCGCCGCCCTCGTAGAGGGTCTCGCGCCGGCAGGCCAGGTTGGCCAGGCAATCGCGCAGGACCGGCAGGTTTCCGGGCCAGAGGTCGTAGCCGACGCCATCCCACTTGTCGATCGCCGCCGTCGCGAAGCGCACCGACAGCTCGTGCTGGTGCTCCCCCAGGACATTGACGGCGAAGCTTTCGGCCAGTCGGAAGGTGTCGAAGCTCAAAGCCGCCTTGTCCAGGCAGAACAGGATCAGGGGAGGCTCCAGGGAGACCGAGGAGAAGGAATTCACGGTGATCCCCCGGTTCTGCCCGGAGGCATCGCGCGCCGTGACCACGGCCACGCCGGTCGCGAAGCTGCCTAGAGCCCGGCGGAAGGCGGAAGAATCAAAAGTCATCGTACCATCGGGTCGTCTGCTCGCGTCGCTGGCCGGCCGGATCTTAATGCCATGGGAAGTCCAAAAGCCACCACAAACCAATCATTTCCGGCCCATAAGGCGCCAAACTAAACCACTTCTTAACTTAAATCGGCCACCTTCGAAGGCCGACTTTGGAAGACGGCTGGCTCGACGGCGGATTGCGCGGATTGGGGCTCCATGGGGCTTATTGTAGGCATATTGATCGTTATCGGCTGTACCCTTGGCGGCTACACCGCGATGGGCGGCAAGCTGGGGGTGCTGTGGCAGCCCTTTGAGGCGGTGATCATCATCGGCGCCGCCATCGGCTCCTACGTCATCGGCAACCCCGCCCCCGTTGTGAAGCACACCGGTACGGCAGTCGGCAAGGTCTTCAAGGGCTCCCAGTACAAGAAAGAGAACTACGTCGAGCTGATCAGCCTGCTCTATCAGATCCTCAAGGTCGCCAAGACCAAGGGCAACCTGGGCCTGGAGCAGCACATCGAAAATCCGCAGGACTCGGCGCTCTTCGCCCAGTTTCCCGGCGTCATGGCGAACGAAACCGCCGTGGTCTTCCTCTGCGACTACCTGCGCATGCTCACCCTCGGCTCCGAAGACCCCCATGAGATGGAAACCCTCATGGACGAGGAGATCGAGGTCGTCCATCACGAGCATCTGGAAGTCGCCCACGCGCTGCAGACCATGGCCGACGGCATGCCGGCCCTGGGCATCGTCGCGGCGGTGCTGGGCGTCATCAAGACCATGGGCTCGATCACCGAGCCGCCGGAGGTCCTGGGCAAGCTGATCGGCGGCGCCCTGGTGGGCACCTTCCTGGGTGTCTGGGTGTCCTACGGCTTCCTCGGCCCGACCGCCGCCAAGGCCCAGGCGGTCTACAACGCGGAGATCAAGTATCTCCACTGCATCAAGGCCGCTCTGCTTGCGCACATGCACGGCTCGCCGCCGGCGGTCGCCGTGGAGTTCGCCCGCAAGGCGCTGCAGTCGCACGACCGTCCGACCTTCTACGAGGTCGAAGACGCGGTCTCCGCCCTCCCGCCCCCCGCCTAACGGGGAGCCCGCGCCGTGGCAGCAGGAAACGACGAAGCTCAAATCGTCATCATCAAGAAGGTGAAGAAAGGCGGCGGCGGTGGCCACCACGGCGGCGCCTGGAAAGTCGCCTATGCCGACTTCGTCACCGCCATGATGGCTTTCTTCCTGTTGCTCTGGCTGCTGAACGCCACGACGGAAGAACAGCGCAAAGGCATCGCCGAGTACTTCTCGCCGATCACCTCCCTCGATCAGGAGAGCGTCTCCCTGAGCGACAGCGGCTCCGGCGGCGTCATGGGCGGGCGCAGCATGACCACCGACGGCGCCCTGGTGAACGACACCGCGCCGATCGGCATCACGGTCGCCCTGCCCGGCGCCAAGGACGACACCCAAGAGCAGAGCCCGACCGAGGTGGAAAACCCGGCCGACGACGCCCAGACGGGTCAGCGGCTCGACAAGGCGGCGGACAATCCAAACCAGGACGTCAACCGCGAAGAGGTCGACCGCCTGGCCCAGGAACTGGAGCAGGAGCGCTTTGCCGCGGCCGAAGCGGAACTGCGCCAGGCGCTGGAATCGATTCCCGACCTCAGCGCCTTCGCCAAGAACCTGATCGTGGACCAGACCCCGGAGGGTATGCGGATCCAGATCATCGATCAGGAAGGCCGCTCGATGTTCGCCTCCGGCAAGGCCGAGATGTATCCGCATACCCAGCGCCTGCTGGCGCTGGTCGCCGACGCGATAAAGAAGCTCGACAACCCCGTGGCCATCAAGGGGCACACGGACTCGACGCCCTACTCGACAGACAACGGCTACTCCAACTGGGAGCTGTCGACCGACCGCGCCAACTCCAGCCGCCGCGCCCTGCTGGCCGCCGGCCTGCCGGCCTCGCGTATCGCCTCCGTGGTCGGTCGGGCCGACCAGGAGCACCTGGTGCCCGACGAGCCCTTTTCACCGCGAAACCGGCGCATCTCGATCGTCCTGCTCCGCCAGGCACCCGAGACCGAAGCGCCGGTCTACCAGTCCGACAACTGATCCCGCTCGGCGGCCGGCCTTGCACCGTCCGGGGCAACCGGCCTAGGCTGGCGCCATGTCTGCTGACGACGCCAGCGGTGACCCGCGGCTGCCGGCCTGGTCCGGGCGGCCTCCCTTGCCCTCTGCCGCCCCGCAGCTCTACGCCGGTGTGGTCCTGCGGCGCAGCGTCGCCTACCTGATCGACGTCTTCATCATCGCCGTCCTGGGGCTCTGCCTGGGCTTCGTCCTTTCGATTGCCGGTGCCCTCACCTTCGGCCTCCTGAGCCCGCTCGCGGTGATCGTCCTGGCGCTCTGGCCGCTGCTGTACCACAGCTACTTCCTGGCGAGCCGCGGCGCCACGCCGGGCATGCGGCTGTTCGACCTGGAACTGAGGGACTGGAGCGGCAAGACCGTGGAGCCTCTGCAGGCAGTGCTGGTGACGATCCTGTTCTACGTCACCATCGCCCTGACGGCCTGGCTGATCCTGCTTGTCGTGCTGTTCACCGACCGCAACCGGGCCCTGCATGACATCCTGGCCGGCACCCTGGTCGTCCGCCGCCAGCCCTGAATAGCGAGGTCGTTTGTGAGCAGGCGAACTACCGAACCGGACATTTCCTCTCATTGAAAGCTGGCCAGCAGGCTCAATTCATTGCAATAATTGATGCGTTGTCAAAGTTCCTGAATATGGGCCAGCGAAGAAAAGGCCAGCGGGAAAATGTGAAAACAGGGAGCATCATACTTGGCTAGCACGCCCCTAACGGCGTCGGGACCACTGAGTGCCTACGATCCAGACGGCTTCTTCTGCGAGATGCTGGGCGGTGCTGGAGAACCTGCCGAACATACCCTCTCTATCCGGGAGCGCCTGAACCGCCTGGACCTGGAAGAACTGCGCGGCCGCGCCCGCGACGCGGAGCTGGAGCTCTACAGCTTCGGCATCACCTTCACGGTCTACACCCAGAAAGACGTCATCGACCGCATCCTGCCGTTCGATGTCATTCCGCGCGTGATCTCCGCGAAGGCTTGGGAAACCATAGAGTCAGGGGTGACCCAGCGCGTGACCGCGCTGAACCTGTTCCTGCACGACATCTACCACGATCAGAAGATCCTGAAGGACGGCGTGATTCCCAAGGACATGGTCCTGGGCAACAAGAACTACTGCCCCCAGATGGAGGGTATTGACGTCCCCTTCGGCACCTACGTCCACATCAACGGGACGGATCTGGTGCGCGGCGACGACGGCCAGTTCGTGGTGCTGGAGGACAACGGCCGCTGCCCCTCGGGCGTGTCCTACGTGGTCGAGAACCGCCATCTGATGTTGCGCAGCTTCCCGGACCTGATGAGCAACATCGGCATCCGGCCGGTATCCAACTATGGCCAGAAGCTGCACGAGGCTCTGGTCGAGACGGCCCCTGCCGGCGTCAGCCAGCCGCAGGTCGTACTGCTGTCACCGGGCACTTACAACTCCGCTTATTTCGAGCACATCTTCCTGGCCCGTGAGATGGGTGTGCCGCTGGTCGAAGGCAGCGATCTCGTTGTTGAGAACGACAAGGTCTACATGAAGACCATCAACGGGATCGACCCCGTCCATGTCATCTATCGCCGCGTCAGCGACGACTTCCTCGACCCCGAGGTCTTCAATCCGGACAGTGTTCTCGGGGCCGCAGGCCTCATGCGCGCCTACGCCAAGGGCAATGTGTCCCTGGCCAATGCCATCGGCACCGGCGTCGCCGACGACAAGGCGGTCTACGCCTACATCCCCAGGATCATCAAATACTACATGGACGAAGAGCCGATCCTGGCCAACGTCGAAACGCACATCTGCCGCGAAGCCGAAGGCCTGGCCTATACGCTCGCCAACCTCGACAAGCTGGTGGTGAAACCCGTGGGCGAGTCCGGCGGCTACGGCATCACCATTGGCCCGCGGGCCAGCAAGCGTGAGCTGGAGAAGTGCCGCGAAGACGTGACCGCCGATCCCGCCAACTACATCGCGCAGCCCATGATCAACCTCTCGGTCTGCCCGACCCTGACGGACGACGGGATCAAAGCGCGTCACGTCGATCTGCGGCCCTTTGCCGTGACCGGCAAGTCGACCTGGGTTCTGCCGGGCGGCCTGTCGCGCGTCGCCCTGACCAAAGGGTCAATTGTCGTTAACTCCTCCCAGGGCGGAGGTTCGAAGGACACTTGGGTTCTTGAATAGGGGGATCCTTGCATAGGCTGCTGTCACGCTACGCAGAGGCGATCTACTGGCTGGCACGCTATGTCGAGCGTGCGGAAAACCTGGCGCGTATTCTCGACGTGAACGAGACCTTCAGCCGCGATAGCCGCGGCTGGCAGAACTGGCGCTCTATCCTGCAGATCAACCGGGACGAAGAGCGCTTCTTCGAGAGCCATGAAGACGCCGACGCGGAGTCCGTCATCTACTTCTACACCCTGGACCAGCGGAACATCTCCTCGATCATCTCCGCGGTCAATTTCGCACGCAACAATGCCAGGACGCTGCGCCCGCTGATCTCCACCGAGATGTGGATTCAGCTCAACATGTTCTCCAACAACCTGAAGAGCATGCAGCGTGAAGACCTCAGCGAGCCGCGGCTGGCGCGCTTCTGCAGCCAGGTAAAGGAGGCCTGCCAGACACACACCGGCATCACCGAAGGCACCTTCTATCGCGACGAAAGCTGGTTCTTCTACCAGATCGGCCGGGCTATCGAGCGCGCCGACCAGACCACCCGCCTGCTGGATGTGAAGTACCACCTGCTGTTGCCGAACAACGAAACCGTGGGCTCGCCGCTCGATGTCAGCCAGTGGAACGCCGTGCTGCGCTCGGCGGCTGGCTACCACGCCTTCCGCCGGGTCCAGCCCAGCGGCATGACACAGGCCGACGTCGCCGGCTTCCTACTGTTCCACAGCCGTTTTCCCCGGTCCGTCCGGGCCTGCGTGCACGACATCTCCAACCGGCTCGGTCACCTGCGCTCCACCTACCGCCTCATTGGCGGCGCCCAGGCCCTGGAGGAACTGGACGAGCTGCGCTCCGTGCTCGACGACATCACCATCGATCAGGTCATCGACAAGGGACTGCACGAGTTCATCGACTGGGTACAGGTGAAGCTCATCCGCATCAACGGCGAACTCGGCGCAGCCTATTTCGGCTACCCGGCCCTGGATGAACAGGGTCAGGCCGCCGACTAGCCCGCTCCGCCCGCCGTCTGGCACCAAGGGGCGCTTAAGAGAGGCTGGACGGAGCGGCCCTGGCCGCGCACACTGATCCCATGAAGGCAGAGCGCACCACTGAACGGCTGCGGGCCTTGGATCCCGCCGCTTTCGGGCCGCTCCAGAGCTACTACGTTCTGGAGCCGAACGTCTGCCCCTACCTTCCGGGACGCCTGGAAAACAAGCTGCTGACGGAGATCAGCGGCCCCCAGGCTCAAACCACCTACGACCTGCTCAGCCTGGCGGGATTTCGCCGCAGCCACCGCTTCGCCTACCGGCCGGCCTGCAGCGGCTGCAACGCCTGTGTGCCGGTCCGGGTCGTGGTGGGCGAGTTCGAACCGGGCAAGTCCCTGCGCCGCATCGGCCGGGTCAATACAGACCTTTCTGTCCGCATGTCGCCGGCCAAGGCGACGGGAGAGCAGTTTGCTCTGTTCCGAGGCTACATCTCCTCACGCCACGGCGATGGCGAGATGGCCGGTATGACAGAGGAGGAATATCGCTCGATGGTAGAATCGAGCGATATCGACACGCACCTGGCCGAATTCCGTACACCCGACGGCGCCCTGATCGCAGTCTGCCTGCTGGACTGGCTGGCCGATGGCCCCTCCGCGGTCTACAGCTTCTTCGAGCCGGAGGCCGCGCGCCGCTCTCTCGGCACCTACGTCGTTCTCTGGCTTATCGATGCGGCGCGGCGTCACGGCGCCCCCCACGTCTACCTCGGCTACTGGATCGACCACAGCCGGAAGATGGCTTACAAGACCCGGTTCCAGCCCCTGGAAGGACTTGGCACCGAGGGATGGCGTCGGCTTACGGCCTGATCTCTCCCTTTCGGAGGGGCCTCGAAAGCCCGTTCACCCCGCGATTGATCGCCTTAGTTGCACAGCCCATCAGCCCCGCCTATGCTCGCTGCTCACTTGATTAGTTCAAAGAACCAGCTCCGATTCGGGCCGCAAATCATGGCCCCTGCGTAACGTTTCTTGTTGGATTGCCCACTTCGGGGAGGATTTGAATGAAACGTCGTCAGTTCATCAAGCGCGCGGCCACCGCCGCAGCCGCGACGGGCGCGGCCGCCGCCTCGACCTTCCCGGCACCGGCGATTTCGCAGGGTCTTATGAAATGGCGCATGCAGACGACGTGGCCCAAGAACTTCCCGGGCCTGGGCACCGGCGCCAACAGGCTGGGGGAGTTCATCGGCGCTGCCTCGGGCGGCAAGTTGACGGTGGAAGTCTTCGGCGGCGGCGAGATCGTCCCGGCCTTCGAGACCATGGACGCTGTCTCCAGCGGCACAATCGAGATGGGCCACGGCGCCCCCTACTACTGGAAGGGCAAGGTGCCGGCCAGCCAGTTCATCGCGTCAATCCCCTTCGGCCTCAACGCGCAGGAGCAGAACGCCTGGATGCAGTTCGGCGGCGGGCAGGCGATCGCCGACAAGATCTACCG
>JBNKHC010000107.1:0-3971 GCA_050290145.1 Kiloniellaceae bacterium
CCGCCACGACCCGGTTGTCGGAGAGGTGCGCGCTGCCGTCCCAGATCACCTGGCGGAAGCGGCCGCGGTATTCGGCGCCTTCCCAGACGACGCGGATGCGGTTGCCCAGGTCCTGGGCGCCGTAGGGGCGAAGCGTTTCCACCTGCGCCAGGCCGTTGAAGAGGTCGACCCGCTCGATCGGCGCGGCGGCTGAGATGTCCACCTGCAGCTCGACCTCGCCCTCGGGCAGGTGGACGATGTCGCCCATGATCGCCTCGCGCGTCGGCCGCCCTTCGCTGGGGCCGAGGCGCGGATCGTCGTGGTAGAGCGTGGCCTCGCCGCCGAGGCGCGCCCGCACATCGATGAAGGGGCGCCCGCCGTGGCCGCCGGTGGTGCCGTAATGGTGGCGCTTGCGCAGGCAGTCGAGGATCGCCGCGCGGCTCAGCTCTTCGGTCAGGAAACAGGTCAGGCCGCCGACGGCGCCGAACAGCGAGGCGCCGGGGTAGCTGGCGCCGGGACGTCCCTTGTGGCCGTCGGAGTTGGCGACGATGCCGACCCGGTAGCCCATCTCGAAGGCGTCCTGGACCAGCCATTCGAAGCTGCCCCAGGAGCTGTGCACCTCCATCGACTTCTCGAAGCGGCCGTCGTGCGCCATCTTCACGTCGGCATAGCGACCGCCGCAGTGGGCGTAGCCGACCACGTCCCACTCCTTGTTGTCGGCCAGGGCCTGGAACAGCTCGGCGGCGCTGTTGGCGTCACTGGCGATGTCGGAACGGTCCTCGACCAGGGCGTGGGAGGAGCGCCTGAGGGTGCGCCCTTCTTCCGGGAAGTAGATGTTGCGGTCGCCGCCCAGGCCGGTGTTGCCGGACCATTCGTAGCCGGGAATGGCGACGAAGCTGCCGGGCCGGTCGAACTCGGCGCAGAGATCGTCGAGCTCGCGCCAGAAAGGGGTGGTGATCTGGAAGTCGTTGCCCTGGTGGCCGGTGGCGTCCAGGAAGGCGCGGTCGCGGGCGAACTCGAAGTACTGCCGGGCGCTGCCGGTGCCGATGGTCTCCTCGGACTGGCCGTGCAGATCGCCCCAGAAATGCACCAGCGGCGTCTCTTCGACGATGCGCAGCGGGTTGGCGGCGGCCGCCGGCGTGCCGTCCTCGTGCAGCAGGCGCAGGCGCAGCTCGCCCGGCGCGGCCACGCTCAGTTCCTCGACCGTGGCGGCGAAGTCGCCGGCCGCCAGGCGCAGCGTCTCCGGCAGGCCGCCGACCGGCAGGTTGCTCTCCAGGCGCAGCACTGCGTCGCACCTGTCCGTGGGATTGCCCCAGAGGTCCTCGGCCTTGACCTTCAGCGCGAAAGGCTCCCCGCAGCGCCGCAGCGTCGGCAGCACGGCGACGAAGCTTTCGGCGGGGCCGGGGACGATGCGGATGGTCGGCTGCTCGGGCAGCGGCTGGTAGCAGTAGGTGGCGATGGGGTCGACCAGGGTGTGGAACTCGAAGCTGTCCTCGCAGAAGGTCTGCAGGCGCATGCCGGGCGAGCCCTTGGAGCGGTCCCCGAAAGTCACGGTGATGGTATCGCCCTCGCGCAGGAAGCCGCGCACCACCTTGATGTAGAGGGTACGGTCCCAGGGCCGCACGTTGCCCTTGGGGTCGTAGTGGTACTGCAGCACCGCGGAGTTGGAGGCGACGATCGTGGTGTAGTTCGGCCCTTCCGGGTTCTCGAACTGCGGGCGGGTCTGGTCGCTGGCGAAGCGGAAGCAGATGCGCAGCGAGCCGGAATCGTCGATCCCGAACTTGCCGGCGGTATAGACCAGGGTGAAGGTCTGGTGGCTGCCGGCGACGAAGTCGCCGCCCGGCGTCAGGCTCACCGAACCGAGCTCTTCCGCCGAAATGGCGCCGCGCTGCGGCGTGCTCACGAGGCCGCCGGCGGCCGGCGGCAGGGCGGCGTCGTCGGGACTGCCAAGCGGTTGGTCGGGCACGGAAGCATTCCTTTCTTCAGGCCGTTCTTCGTGGCCTTTCACCGCGGCCGTGCCGCGGTCGGGTCGTTGGATCGTGGGTCAGTTGGCCGGAATTCGCAAGGCCACGCGGATCCTCGATCCTGGTGAGGCGGTTCTCCCGGCTGTTCACCTCCGTGCCGCAGACGCGCTCCCCTAGACCCGCTCCAGGGCGATGGCGATGCCCTGGCCGACGCCGATGCACATGGTGGCCAGCGCCCGCCTGGCGCCGCTTTTCTCGGTCAGTTCCAGCGCCGCCGTGCCGGTGAGGCGCGCGCCCGACATGCCGAGGGGATGACCCAGGGCGATGGCGCCGCCGTTGGGATTGACCCTTGCGTCGTCGTCGGCGATGCCCAGTTCGCGCAGCACCGCCAGGCCCTGGCTGGCGAAGGCTTCGTTCAGCTCGATGACGTCGAAGTTCGCCGGCGTGAGGCCGAGGCGGGCGCAGAGCTTCTGCGTCGCCGGGGCCGGGCCCATGCCCATGATGCGCGGCGGCACGCCCGCCGTGGCCGCGCCCAGCACGCGGGCGAAGGGGGTGAGGCCGTGAACCTTCGCGGCGGCCTCGGAAGCGACGATGAGGGCCGCTGCGCCGTCGTTGACGCCCGAGGCATTACCCGCCGTCACCGTGCCGCCCTCGCGGAAGGGCGTGCCCAGCCTGGCGAGCGCTTCCAGGGTGGTCTCGCGCGGATGCTCGTCGGTTTCGACAACGGTCGGCAGGCCCTTGCGGTTGGGGATGGTCACCGGGACGATCTCCTGGGCCAGACGTCCGGCGGCGATTGCCGCTGCCGCCTTCTGCTGGGAGCGCAGGGCGAAAGCGTCCTGGTCCTCGCGGGAAACGTTGTAGTCGGCGGCCACGTTCTCGCCGGTCTCCGGCATGGAGTCGACGCCGTGGGCCTTTTTCATCAGCGGATTGACGAAGCGCCAGCCGATGGTGGTGTCGTAAATCTCCGCGTTGCGGGAGAAGGCCTGGGTCGCCTTGGGCAGGACGAAGGGCGCGCGGCTCATGGACTCGACGCCGCCGGCGATGATCAGCTCGGCCTCGCCGGCCTTGATCGCCCGTGCCGCCGTGGCGACGGCGTCCATGCCCGAGCCGCAGAGCCGGTTGATGGTGGTGCCGGTCACCGTCTCCGGCAGGCCGGCCAGCAAGGCGGACATGCGCGCGACGTTGCGGTTGTCCTCGCCGGCCTGGTTGGCGCAGCCGAAGATCACGTCATCCACGGCGGCCCAGTCAACCGACGGGTGGCGCTCCATCAGCGCCTTTAGGGGGATGGCGCCCAGGTCGTCGGCGCGCACGGGCGACAGCGCGCCGCCGAAGCGGCCGATGGAGGTGCGCAGATAGGCGCAGAGGAAGGCGTCGGTCATGGCGGGTTCCTCTAGGCTTTGCCGTGAGCGGCGGCGGTGCGCGCCTTGAGGTCGCGCAGCGTCTTGAGTTCGAGCTCGCTCGGCGGCGGCGTCTCCTCGACAGTCTCGGCGAAGCGCGGGGTCCAGCCGCAGGTCTCCGTGACCTGCTCGCGGGTGGCGCCGGGGTGCAGCGAGGCGACGACGAACTCGCCGCTCTCCGGGTCGGTCTTCCAGACGGCGAGGTCGGTGATCAGCAGGGTCGGCCCCTTGGTGGTGAGGCCCAGCTTCTCGCGCGCCTTGCCGCCCGCGCCGTGGCCGAAGGAGGTGACGAAGTCGATCTTCTCCACCATGCCGCGTTTGGACTGCTTCATGGTGACGAAGATCTGGCCGCAGGAGGAGGCGATCTCCGGCGCGCCGCCGCCGCCGGGCAGTCGCGTCTTCGGCTTGGCGTAGTCGCCGATCACCGTGGTGTTGATGTTGCCGAAGCGGTCCAGCTGCGCGGCGCCCAGGAAGCCGATGGTGATGCGTCCGCCCTGCAGCCAGTAGCGGAACATCTCCGGCACCGAGACGGTGGTGACCGCGGTCTCGCAGAGGATGCCGTCGCCGATGGACAGCGGCAGCACGTCCGGCGCGGTGCCGATGGTGCCGCTTTCGTAGATCAGGGTGATGT
>JBNKHC010000108.1:0-34021 GCA_050290145.1 Kiloniellaceae bacterium
ATCTGGGCGCGGGTTGCCTCCGGGCGCACGTCCATGAAGTCGGCGGGCTCGCCGCCCTGTTCCTTCAGCAGGTCGACCGTGGCAAGCGCCAGCCCGGCGCCGTTGACCATGACGCCGATATTGCCTTCCAGACGCACGTAATTGAGGTTGTAGTCGCGCGCCTCGAGCTCGGCCGGATCGACCTCCTCCTCGTCGCGCAGGTTGGCCAGGTCCGGGTGGCGGAACTGGGCGTTGTCGTCCAGCACCATCTTCACGTCGAGGGCCAGCAACTGCCCTTCGCTGGTCACCACCAGCGGGTTGATCTCGATGAGGCTGGCGTCGAAGTCCTGGAAGGCCTTGTTGAGCGCCTTCGTCAGGGCCACCGCCTGTTCGGCGACAGCCCCCTCCAGCCCCAGCTGGTTCGCCAGGGCGGCCGCGGCGGAATCCTGCACGCCCTCCACCGGATCGACCACCAGGGAAAGCATCTGGTCCGGCGCCGCAGCCAGCCGCGCCTCGATGTCATTGCCGCCCTCGCGCGCGGCGATGATCGCCACCCGTCCGGCCGAGCGGTCGATCAGGATGGCCAGATAGATCTCGCGGTCATGTGTGACGGCCTGCTCCACGTAGACCGAGCGCACCAGCTTGCCCTTGGCCCCGGTCTGCGGCGTCACCAGGCGGCGCCCCAAAAGGCCCGCCGCCGCTTCCGCCACGGCTTCCGGCGAGTCGCAGATCTGCACGCCGCCGGCATCCTGGCGCAGTCCGGCATGGATCTGCGCCTTGACGACCCAGCGGTCGCCGCCGATGGCGCGGGCGGCCTCGGCCGCCTCCGCGGCGCTGCGCGCCAGCCGCCCGGCCGGGCTGTTCACGCCGTGCCGCCGCAGCAGTTCCTTGGCTTGGTATTCGTGGAGGTTCATGGATCCGCCCGCCTCATCATCCTTGGAAGTAAAATCAATGACTAAGACAGCGTTCTCTCACGGGGTGTTGAGGTTCAGCTCTGTGGCATATGGTATACCAGAGACCACCTGCCAGCAATCGTTTTCTCCTTCAAAACGCTGCTTAGGTCCCATGGATACCCCATCGGCAAAGCCGGGGACCATAAGGCCTTCGGGCGAGGCGGGCCCGCGGTGCTGCGGGCCCGCCCCTCGCGATTCAGCCTTCCGATGCCCCGGCCGTGGCAGCCTCCTTCTTGGGCAGGAACTTCCGGATCACCGGCACCAGGATCAGCCCGACGGCGCACAGCAGGATGATGCCGGAGATGGGCCGTTCGACGAAGGTCATGGGATCGCCCTGGGAGGACAGCAGCGACTGGCGCAGCGAGCGCTCCGCCAGCGTACCGAGCACGATCGCCAGCACCGCCGGCGCCACGGGGTAGTCCAGCTTGCGCAGGATGTAGCCGGCAACACCGAACAGCACCATGAGCCAGACATCCGACAGCAGCGCATTCGGCGAATAGCCGCCGACGAGGCAGAGCACGAAGATGATCGGCGCCAGGATGGTGAAGGGCATCACCAGCACCTTCACGAAGACCGGAATGAAGGCGATGTTGATGATCACCGTGAAGATGTTCGCCATGTAGAGCGAGCCGATCAGGCCCCAGACGAAGTCCGGGTGCTCAACGAAGAGCAGCGGCCCCGGGCGCAGGCCCCAGATGATCATGCCGCCCAGCAGGATCGCCGTGGTCGGCGAACCGGGAATGCCCAGCGTCAGCATCGGCAGCATGGAGCCGGTGGAAGCCGCGTTGTTGGCCGACTCCGGCGCCGCGACACCGGTGACATTGCCCTTGCCGAAGGCCTCCGGGTTCTTGGAGAAGGTCTTGGCCAGGCCGTAGGCCATCAGCGAGCCCGGGGTGGCGCCGGCCGCCGGCAGGATACCGACGAAGTAGCCCAGCAGGCCGCTCCACACCGCGGTGACGAAGTACTCCTTCGCCCGCTTCACGTTCTCGATGATGCTCTTGAAGGTCGACTTCACGTAGTTGACCTGCATCGAGCCGCCGCTCGTTTCCATGGTCCAGAGGATCTCGCCAATGCCGTAGATGCCGATGGCGAGCACCAGGAAGCTGATCTGGCGCTGGAAGGCGGAGAGGTCGAAGAACACCAGGCGCGGCTTGCCGGAGATGATGTCGAAGCCGATCGTCGCCAGGACCAGGCCGATGAAGATCGAGAAGAGCGTTTTCGGGATATCGTCGCCGCCCAGGCCCACGAAGGTGGCGAAGGCCAGCACCATGAGGGCGAACTCCTCCTGCGGGCCGAACTTGAGGGCGAAGGCGGCCAGCGGCGGGGCGGCCAGGGTGAAGAGCACCACGGAGACAGTGCCGCCGATAAAGGAGGCGAGCGCCGCTGCCATCAGCGCCTGATCGCCCCTGCCGGACATGGCCAGGGGTCTCCCGTCGAAGACCGTTGCCACCGCCGTTGACGCCCCCGGTATGCCTAGGGTGATCGAGGAAATGGCGCCGCCGTACATGGCGCCGTAGTAGATCGCGGCCAGGAAGATGATGGCCGCGTTGGGCGGCACCAGGAAAGTGAGCGGCAGCAGGATGGCCACGCCGTTCACGGAGCCCAGGCCGGGCATGGCACCGACAAAGAGGCCCACGATACAGCCGACGATCATCATCGCCAGATTGATCGGCTGTACCGCTTCGACCAGGCCGAGCATGAGAGGTTCGATGATAGTTTCCATGTCCGATTACCGCCTGCGTTTCCTTATTTGATCCCTGTGTATGCGAGCCGGATCTCTGGTCCGGCGCATCCCCCCGATAAGTCCGTCTCAGACGTCAGTAGATGAGGTCGTAGAGCGGGTAATAGAGCGGCTCGAGTGCGGACACGCCCTTCGGCAAGGGAGTGCTCAGCGCCCACTCGAACAGACAGAACATGACCACCGGCGCCCCGATTGCGAGCGCCATAGTCATGGTCCAGGAGTGACGACCGAGAAAGCGGACGAAGGCGATCATGAACAGGAAGACCGCGATGTACATGCCGATGAGGTGCGTACCCACCAGCAGCAGCACCAGGCCGACCACCACCGGGCCGACGATGGCCACCGTATCAGCGGTCATGAAGAGTTCATCCGAGCGCGACTGCGGCGTCACGCGCCGGAACCAACGCACGATCGTCCAGATGCTGGTACCGAGCATCCCGGTCGCCAGCCAGAACGGCCAGGCGCCGCCTCCGGGACCACTCTTCGGCACCCAGCCAATGTTGAGCTCCGTGCTCTTCCACATGATCCCGGCGGACATGATGGCGAGGATGACCGCCACCAGAAATTCGGCAGTACGAACCGTCATACCGGCGCCTCCTTAAAACGCACAGCTACGAGTACGATCTGAACAGATCTGAACAACTTTTGAATTGGGTCCGGATGCGGCCGGAAAGCCGCTGCAATCTGCGCGAGGATCAGGGGGGCGATCCGGAGGTCACCCCCCCTTCCCCATTGCGCTTACTTACTCGCCGGTGATGGCCTTGGCACCGACCTTCGCGATCAGGGCTTCATGGCGCGCCAGCTGCTTCTTGTGGAATTCAGCCAGATCGTTGCCGGCAACCCAGTTGTCGCACATCAGACCTTCGTCCGTGCAGAACTTCTGCCACTGGTCGGACTTGAAGACCTTCTCGAAGAGAGCGATGTACCAGTCCTGGGCTTCCTTCGACATGCCCGGAGGCGCGTTGAAGGAACGCTGCATGAAGTAGACGATGTCGTGGCCCAGTTCCTTGGCGGTCGGCACGTCCGGGAAAGCCGCGAGGCGCTCGTCGGTGAACTGCACCAGCGGCCGGCTCTGCCCCGCCTTGTAGAAGGACATCTGCTCAGACGGGTTGTTGACCGTCGAAGCGATGTGCTTGCCAATCAGGTTCTTGGCGACGGTGCCGCCACCCGGGAACGGAATGTAGGTGATGTTGGTGATGTCGTACTCGGCCTGCAGCATGGCGAAGAGGATCGAGTCCTCCTGGCCCTTGCCGGTGCCGCCCACATTCCAGGTGTCAGCCGCCTTCACGGCCTTCACCCAATCGTCCAGCGAGTTGATGCCGGAGTCGGAAGTCACCCACAGCTGGAAGGTATCCAGCGCCATCAGGCCGATCGGCGTGAACTTGGTCACGTCGACACCCAGGCCTTTGTTGATGATCGGGGTGGTGTAGTAGCTGTTCAGCGTGACGAGAACGGTGTGATCATCGCCGGCCTTGTCCTGCAGATAGCGCAGGGCCTCGGCACCCGAACCGCCAGGCTTGTTGATCGGGATGAACGGCCGCGGAGAGAGGTCGTTCTGGTCGATGATGCCCTGGATCAGACGCGCGAGCTGGTCAGCACCGCCGCCCGTGCCCGCCATGATGATCATCTCGATCGGCTTCTTCGGTTCCCAAGCCTGGGCCGGCGTCACGACGCCCGACACCGCGACACTCAGGCCCAACGCAAGAGCGCACCCGGTCAGAGCTCTTCTGGTAACTGTCATGCTGCTTTACCTCCCGTGGTTTTCTTATGGATAGGCTTTCAGGGTATTCCCTATAAGGTTGAAAACCCAGAACAAATTAAACCTTGAACCTTATCCTCTTCTTCTTTCTTAGCGTTCCATAGGCACGTCAAAGGCATCCATGGTGTGTGGTATACAAAATACCGTGAGACGCGCCTCAGGTCTACTCTTCTTATTGGCGAAACAGAAATTAGAGAGATTTATTGCGGCGCAATATTTCACGATACGTAAATCTCCCTGATTCTCGCTTCGTACTTTTCTTGATGCTGAACAGAGACTTATGTCACCTACTTTGGCTCTTCTTGCCGCCGGGGCTTGCGCCTGGCAGCCACCCCTGTTCGCATGCGCACTATCGGACCGGCCGACAGGGCGCCAAGAGCAAGCATACTCCCCCTCGAACAAACCTGCGAGAGGTGGCTTTGGTCTAGAAAATAAACCGCAGGTTGCTTTGGACAAGACTGCCAGCGCCGGCAGCCCAGCTGCCGGACGACGTCCGTCGACGTGCGTCCCCGGGCGCCGCATCACCTGCCCTTTGCGGCGGCCGCCGGAGGCGACCGCCGGGCGCAATCGGGGACGACCCGATCCCTAGTGCATAAGCAGGATCGGCAGGTCAGCGTGATCAACAACATACTGCGTCACTCCGCCCATGATCAGTTCGCGCTGCCGGCTCTGGCCGTAGGCCCCCATGAGGAGACAGTCGGCGCCCGCCTTCTTGGCGCTCGCGAGCAGGACCTCCCCGACCGAGGAGGACCCGCGCTTGAAGTCCTGCACACTGCAGGACACGCCGTGGGTTTCCAGATAGATCTTGGCTTGCTCGGCAGAGATCGGCAGGTGCTTCTCCGAGGACGCCAGCAGCACCACGTCGTCGGCCTTCCGCAGGATCGGCAGTGCGGCGGTCATGGCGCGTGAGGCTTCGCCGCTGCCATTCCAGGCGATCGCGACCTTGGCGCCGAGTTCCTTGACCGGCTTGGCCGGGCACATGAGCACCAGCTTGCCCGATTCGAGCAGCGCCGCGTGGAGCGTGTTGAGACCCAGGTTCTGTTCGTGGTCCGGCTGGGCCACGGCGATGAGATCGACGAGGCGCCCGCGCAGGCCTATGACGTTGGCCTGCTTGCCCACCGCTTCCCGCCAGGTGGCGGAAACCTGGTCCTGGGGCCAGGGGAAGTCGTCGACCTCGACAACACCGCGGGCGGCGCAGTAGTCGTCGAACAGCTTGCGGACCTTGCCCTCTTCCTCGTCGGCGAGGCTGCTGGCGGAGCTGACGATGCTCTTGCGCAGGCTGGAGGGGATCGGCACGCCGTAGGGGATCATGTCCTCCGGCTTCGGCCGGCAATGGAGCACTTCCAGGTGTGCGCTGTGGCGCTTGGCCAGGCTCAGGGCGTGGTCAAGCACACCCTGGCCTTTGCCGTCGCCGCGTACCGGCACCAAGATCGAACGCAATGTCATCCAGCTTCCTCCCTGTAAGCCTGCTTCGGCTTATTCTCGCAGGTATTGTATCGCACCCTTCGGCGGCCGGGGTTTGTCCCTACCCCTTTGCCGGCCGCCGAGGGCGTAACGCGGCCCCCTAGAAGAGGCCCTGGATCATACCGGCCTCGTCGAGCCGGATACTGTTGGCCGAAGGCACCCGCGGCAGCCCCGGCATCGTCATGATCTCACCGCAGATGGCGACGATGAAGCCGGCCCCGGCCGAAAGGCGCACTTCGCGCACCGGCACGGCGTGGTCACTGGGCGCGCCGCGCAGGTTCGGATCGGTGGAGAAGCTGTACTGCGTCTTGGCCATGCAGACCGGCAGATTGCCGTAGCCCTCCTCTTCCCACTGCTTGAGCTGATCACGCACTTTCTTGTCCGCGATGGCCCCGGAGGCGCCGTAGATCTCCTTGCAGATCGTGTCGATCTTCTCGAAGAGCGGCAGGTTGTCGTCGTAAAGCGGCTTGAATTTGGCACCACCGGCATCCAGCAGGCCCACCACCTTGTTGGCCAGTTCCTCGGTGCCCTCGGAGCCCTTGCCCCAGTGCTCGCAGATCACGGCCTCGACGCCCTGGCTCTGGGCGAACTCCTGGATCGCCGCCAGCTCGGCCTCACTGTCCTTGATGAAGCGGTTAATGGCGACCACGGCCGGCACGCCGAACTTCTTCACGTTGGCGATGTGGCGACCCAGGTTGGCGCAGCCCTTCTTCAGGGCGTCGACGTTCTCGTCACCCAGCGCGTCCTTGGCAACGCCGCCGTGCATCTTAAGCGCCCGCACCGTGGCCACGATGACCACGGCCTCGGGATTGAGGCCGGCCTTGCGGCACTTGATGTCGAAGAACTTCTCGGCGCCCAGGTCGGCGCCGAAGCCCGCCTCGGTTACCACGTAGTCGGCCAGCTTCAGGGCCGTCTTGGTGGCGGAGACAGAGTTGCAGCCGTGGGCGATGTTGGCGAAGGGACCGCCGTGGATGAAGGCCGGATTGTTCTCCAGCGTCTGCACGAAGTTCGGCATCAGAGCGTCCTTCAGCAGCACCGTCATCGGACCGTCGGCCTTCACGTCGCGGGCGTAGATCGGCTGACGGTCGCGGGTGTAGGCGATAACGATGTCCCCCAGGCGCTTCTGCAGGTCGGCCAGACCGTCAGCCAGGCAGAAAATCGCCATGATCTCGGAGGCCACGGTGATGTCGAAGCCGGTCTGCCGCGGGAAGCCGTTGGCCACGCCGCCCAGGGAGGTGATGGTGTCGCGCAGCGCGCGGTCGTTCATGTCGAGCACCCGGCGCCAGGAAACGCGGCGCGCATCGATACCCAGCTCGTTGCCCCAGTAGATGTGGTTGTCGATCAGGGCCGAGAGCAGATTGTGAGCCGAGGTGATGGCGTGGAAGTCGCCGGTAAAGTGCAGGTTGATGTCCTCCATCGGCACCACCTGGGCATAGCCGCCGCCGGCGGCGCCGCCCTTCATGCCGAAGCAGGGGCCCAGCGAAGGCTCGCGCAGGCAGATCATCGCCTTCTTGCCGATGCGGTTCAGGCCGTCACCCAGACCCACGGTGGTGGTGGTCTTACCCTCGCCGGCCGGTGTCGGGGAGATCGCCGTCACCAGGATCAGCTTGCCGTCCTTGTTGTTCTTGATGGACTCCAGATAGTCGAAGCTGACCTTCGCCTTGGTGGGCCCGAACTGCATCAGGGCCTCCGCCGGCATGTCCAGCTTCGCGCCGATCTCGGTGATCGGCTTCATGTTGGCTTCGCGGGCGATTTCGATGTCGGACTTTGGCATAGCGCTATTCTGCCTGTTTTCTGATGATTGCTGTCTGCCCCGGCGAACCGGGGCGCTCCCTGTTTAGCTGCCGAGTTTTGCCCCCTCGGCAAGGCCGGCCTTCGCCGCGAAGTCGCCGGCGGAAATCTTCTTGTCGTCGTGCGGACGCACCCGGTCGACCCGGATGGCGCCCCCCTGGGCGGCCACGGTGAAGCTGTCGCCGTCGACGGCCAGCACTGTGCCCGGCTCGCCGGAGCCCTCCACCTTGCGGCTGTCGAAGATCTTCAGCTCGTTGCCGTTGCAGGTGGTCCAGGCGCCGGGCTGCGGGTTGGTGCCGCGGATCAGGTTGTAGACCTCGTCCACCGGCTTCGACCAATCGATCTCGGCGTCGGCCTTGCGGCACCAGCTCTCGTAGGTCGCCTTGCTGTGATCCTGCGGCGTCTTGGTGATCTTGCCTTCACGCACCAGGTCGACGCACTCGCACATGGCGTCGACGCCCATGGGGAAAAGGTGGTTGAAATACAGGGTGCCGAGGGTGTCGTCGGGACCGATGTCCACGAACTTCTGCATGATGACCGGGCCCTCGTCGAGGCCCTCGTCCGGCTCGAAGATGGTCAGGCCGGTCTGCTTCTCACCCATGATGATCGGCCAGTTGATCGAACTGGGGCCGCGGTGCAGCGGCAGCAGCGAGGGGTGGTACTGGATGGTCCCCTTGGTCGGCAGGTCGATGATCGGCTGCGGCACGAAGAGGGTGACGTAGGCCATGACGCAGAGATCCGGCTCAAAGGAGCGCATCAGCTCCTCCGCCTCCGGCGTCTTCCACGACGACGGCTGGTGCAGTGGCAGCCCCTTTTCCAGAGCGAACTCCTTCAGGGGGTCGGTCGGCCGCCCTTCCTTGTCCGGCGCGCAGAACACGCCGACGATGTTCTCACCCCGCTCGAGAAGCTTCTCGAGCACCGCTTTACCGAAGGCCTGCTGGCCGTGGACGACAATCCGCATCCCCGTATTCCCCGTATCTCTTTAGACCAATGGTCTTGATTGCTGATGAGCGTTGATTCGCGTCGCGGCGTCTGATCTCGCCGCGACGCCTACCATTCACTCGGCGGCAGCCTGTTCGGGCATGGCGCCGAGCGCACCGCTCGCCCAGGTCTCCTGCACCTCCTCTTCCGAGAGGCCGAGCACATCCTTGAGGATCTCGTTCGTGTGCTCACCCAGCAGCGGCGACCTCTGGACATCGGCCGGCGAAGCGGACAGCTTCACAGGGCAGCCGACGGTCAGGTACTTGCCGCGCTCCGGGTGGTCCACCTCGACGATGGTGCCGGTCTCACGCAGGCTCGGTTCCTCGGCCAGCTCCTTCATGGAAAGGATCGGGCCGCAGGGAATGTTGAGCGGGTTGCAGGCTTCCATGACCTCAAACTTGGTCTTGGTCTTGGTCCACTCCTCGATGGTGTCGAAGATCTGCGGGATCTTGTCGAGCCGCTCTTCCGGCTTGGCGTAACCCTCCTGCTCCTTCCACTCCGGCTTGCCGATCAGGTCGCAGATGTTGCCCCAGACCGCCGCCTGGGTGATGAAGTAGACGTAGGCGTTGGGATCGGTCTCCCAGCCCTTGCACTTCAGGATCCAGCCCGGCTGGCCGCCGCCGGAGTCGTTGCCGGCGCGCGGCACCGCGTCGCCGAATTCGATGCCCTGGCCGAACTGGCTGTATTCCTTCAGGGGGCCGTGCTGCAGGCGCTGCTGGTCGCGCAGCTTGACGCGGCAGAGGTTCAGCACGCCGTCCTGCATGGCCGCCAGGACGCGCTGGCCCTTGCCCGACTTCTCGCGGTGGAACAGCGCGGTGACGATGCCGAGGGCCAGGTGCAGGCCGGTGCCGGAGTCGCCGATCTGGGCGCCGGTCACGGTCGGCGGACCGTCCAGGAAGCCGGTCGTCGAGGCCGAGCCGCCGGTGCACTGGGCGACGTTCTCGTAGACCTTGCAATCCTCATAGGGACCCGGGCCGAAGCCCTTGACCGAGGCATAGATCATGCGCGGGTTGATCTTCTGGACGTCATCCCAGCCGAAGCCCATGCGGTCCAGCGCGCCGGGGGCGAAGTTCTCGACCAGCACGTCGCAGGACTGCACCAGCTTGGTCAGCACTTCCTTGCCCTTATCGCTCTTGGTGTTGAGCGTGATGGAGCGCTTGTTGTGGTTCAGCATGGTGAAGTAGAGGCTGTCGACGTCGGGAATGTCGCGCAACTGACCGCGGGTGGCGTCACCAACGCCCGGGCGCTCGACCTTGATCACGTCGGCGCCGAACCAGGCCAGAAGCTGCGTGCAGGTCGGGCCGGACTGGACGTGGGTGAAATCGAGAATACGGACGCCTTCTAGAGCTTTCATCTTGTGCTCCTTGTATTTGAACAGCTGGCTCAGAAGAGCCTGATTATTTCTTGGAAACCACGCTCTGCGGGTTGAGGTTGCCGATGCGCCCGCTTTCGGTGCCGGCTTTCTCGTCGATCACCGCGTTGACCAGGGCCGGCTTGCCGGAGGCCAGGGCCTCCTTCACGGCACGGCTCAGCTCGTCGGGCGAGGTGGCGTAGTAGCCGACGCCGCCGAAGGCTTCCATCATCTTGTCGTAGCGGGAGTCCTTGACGAAGACCGTGGTCGCGACGTCGGAGCTCCCCGAGGGATTGACGTCGGTGCCGCGGTAGATGCCGCCGTTGTTGAAGACGACGACGCAGACCGGCAGGTTGTAGCGGCAGATCGTCTCGATCTCCATGCCCGAAAAGCCGAAGGCGCTGTCGCCCTCGACGGCCAGCACCGGACAGCCGGTTTCCACCGCCGCGGCCACGGCCTGGCCCATGCCGATGCCCATGACGCCCCAGGTGCCGACGTCCAGGCGCTTGCGCGGCTTGTACATGTCGATGATCGAGCGCGCGAAGTCGAGGGTGTTGGCGCCCTCGTTGACCAGGATGACGTCCTGGTTCTCCGCGATGACGTCCTTCAGGGCGCCCAGCGCACCGTGGAAGTCCATCGGCACGTTGTTGTTGCGCAGGCGCGGCGCCATCTTGGCGATGTTGCCGTCCTTCTTTTCCTTGACCGCGTTGACCCATTCGGCCGGCGGGGCGGTCCAGTTGTCGCCCATGCCCTGCAGCAGGGCGGAGACGCAGGAGCCGATGTCGCCGACAAGCGGAGCCGCGATCTCGACGTTGCTGTCCATCTCCTTGGGATCGATGTCGATGTGGATGAACTTCTTCGGCGCCGTGCCCCACTGCTTCCCCTTGCCGTGCGACAGCAGCCAGTTGAGGCGGGCACCGATCAGCATGACGACGTCGGATTCCTTCAGGACCAGGGAGCGCGCCGGACCCGCCGACTGCGGATGGTCGTCGGGCAGCAGGCCCTTGGCCATGCTCATCGGCAGGTAGGGAATGCCGCTCTTCTCGACCAGCGCACGGATGTCGTCGTCGACCTGCGCGTAGGCGGCGCCCTTGCCCAGGATGATGAGCGGCTTCTTGGCGCCCTTCAGCACCTCGAGCGCCCGCTTGACGGCGTCCGGCGCCGGGATCTGCGCCGGCGCGGCGTCGATCACCTTGACCAGGGACTTGCGCCCGGCCTCGGCCTCCATCACCTGGCCCAGCAGCTTGGCCGGCAGGTCCAGATAGACGCCGCCCGGGCGCCCGGAGACGGCGGCGCGGATGGCGCGCGCGATGCCGATGCCGATGTCCTCGGCATGGAGAACGCGGTAGGCCGCCTTACACAGCGGCTTGGCGATGGCCAGCTGGTCCATCTCCTCATAGTCGCCCTGCTGCAGGTCGACGATCTCGCGCTCGGAGGAGCCGCTGATCAGGATCATCGGGTAGCAGTTGGTCGTGGCGTGAGCCAGCGCCGTCAGGCCGTTGAGGAAACCCGGCGCCGACACCGTCATGCAAATGCCGGGCTTTTGGGTCAGGAAGCCGGCGATGGCCGCGGCATAGCCGGCGTGCTGCTCATGCCGGAACGATAGAACGCGCAGGCCCTCGGCCTGCATGTAGCGGCCCAGGTCCGTGATCGGAATGCCGGGCACGTTGTAGATCGTCTTGATGCCGTTGAGCTTCAGCGCGTCGATAATGAGGTGAAAGCCGTCCGTCAGCTCCTGCGGTTCGGCGTCCGCGCCAGAAGCGAGCGTGTCGAGAGCCGGATCGCTCATGCGTGTCTCCATAGTTCCATGTTGCCTCCGAGGCTCACCGCTATTGGCTGCGGCTTCCGCCAGGTATGTTTCAGTCCAGATAGTCGACGTGCTTTTCGATATGCGCCGCCAGATTCAAGGTGTGCTCGCGCGACAGCCGTTCGGCCAGTTCCGCGTCGCGCGCCTCCAAAGCTTCGATAATGTGCATGTGATCGATGATCGAGCGGTTGGCACGGTCCTGCTCGTTGATGGTGCGCGCACGGATGCCCTTCATGTGCAGAAACAGGCGATCCGCCGTTTCCTTCAGCAGCGCACAGCCGCTCATTTCCAGGATGGCCTGGTGGAATTCGATGTTGCGGTCCGAATACTCGTCGATGTGGGCCTGCATCTGGCCGTTCTCGAAGGAGGTGAAGATCTTGCGCAGCGAGGCGATCTGCTCGTCGCTGGCCTTCTCCGTGATCAGGCGGCAGGCCATGCTCTCCAGCGCCGCCCAGACGGTGATCATCTCCAGAATTTCCTTGCGCGTCTTGCGCACGATGAAGACCCCGCGGCGCGGGATCACCGTGACCAGGCCTTCCTGCTCCAGGCGCGCCAGCGCTTCGCGGATCGGCGTGCGGCTGATGCCGAGCTGTTCGGAGAGCTGCCGCTCGTCGAGCTTCAGCTCGGCGTCGTCGGCATAGATGTTCATTGACGTGATGCCGTCACGCAGCGTTTCGTAGATGTGCCCCTTCAAGCTGAAGGTGTTTTCGATCGGCTTGAATTCGAGCTTGCTCGGCAGCATGGCGACCATCAGCGTTGAAGAGCTTTGTGAAAGGACTGCTACGGCGTGCGCCCGAGGGCGTCTGGTTCGTGGTATACATTAGCCCAGACACCAGAGGGCGACAACAAGAATCCCGTTATGGGGACGCCAAGAAGTTATCCACAGAAGCGATCCTGCTTCTCAGATAATGAGTGTTAACACCCTTCTAACACTCGCAAATTCGCCCTTGTTGCAATGCAAACAAACGGCGTACCGACCGGGATTTGCACGCCTTGGCGGGGGTGCAGCGGGGCCGTTTCGGGGGCCTTCCGGACTGGCCTGCAGTCCGCTATTGCGGCCTCAAGGAATATTATCGCGCAAAAAGACGTCGATGCGGATCCGTTCCTGATCGGCGACGAAGTCGAAGCCCTCGCAGGCCGAAAGCAGCACCCGGGCGGCGCTGCGCGCCTCGTGGCCCGGGTCCTGGTTGATGACGGCATCGATGGTGCCGCGCACCAGCTGCTTGCGGGTAAAGGGGGTGAGGTCGTGGGCAATGAAGACGATGTCCCGCTCCCGCCCCGCCGCTTCCAGGGCCCTGACGATGCCGCGGTTGCCGGCGCCGACGTTGTAGATCCCGACCATGTCCGGGGACTCGGCCAGCAGCGCCCGGGTGACCGCCTCGACCTTTTCATAGTCGTCGCGGCCCTCGCGTACGGGCAGCACCTCCAGGTTCGGGAACTCGCGGGCCATGACCTGCTCGAAGCCGAACTGGCGCTCCACGTGGTCGCGCAGGGCGAGCGAGCCGGCGATCAGGCCGACCTTGCCGCGCCGCCCCCCGACGAATCGCCCCAGCAGCATGGCGGCCGTGCGCCCGGCGGCGGTGTTGTCGACGCCGACATAGTGGGCCCGCTTGGAGCCGGGCGCGTCGGAGACCAGGGTCACCACCTTGACCCCCGCCTCCACCAGGCCGTTGATGGCCTCGCGCACCAGGGGATGGTCCAGGGCCACCACGGCCACGCCGTCGAAGGCGTCGCCCAGGGACTCCAGTTCCTCGGCCAGGGCCTGGGCGTCGAAGACGTCGACCTGGTGCACGGAGATGCGCACGCGCTCCACCGAAAGGCGCTGGGCCGCTGCCTCGACCTCCGTCTGCAGATTCTGCATGAAGGTGTTGGTGCCGGTCGGCAGGATGAAGCAGAAGCGGTAGTCGCGCGCCCGCGCCAGACGCGCGGCCAGGCGGTCGGGCTGGTAGGCCAGCTTGTCGGCCGCCGCCTCGACGCGCTGCACCGTTGCCGGGCGCACGCCCGGCCGGCGGTTGAGCACACGGTCCACGGTGGCGACGCTGACGCCGGCCTCCCGGGCGACATCCTGAATGGTGATGCGCAGCTGACTTACCTCCCTGTCGGCGATCAGCATGGCAGGGGGCGATGAAGGGCGCAACTCAGTAAATGAGGTTATAACCTCGCCACGCCCTTCTCCCGCAAACGGCTCAGTAGCGCTCGAAGCCGCGCTTCAGCTCCCAGTCGGTGACGCGGCGATCGTATTCCAGCTGCTCCCACTTGGCGGTGTGGACGTAGTGGTCGATGACGTTGTCGCCGAAGGCCGTGCGCAGCATCTTCGACTTCTCCATCGCCTTGGTCGCCTCGCGCAGGGTCTTGGGCACATCGCGCAGCTTCTTGCCGCCGGTGTAGGCGTCGCCGGCATAGGGCTCGGGCAGATCCAGCTTCTCCTCGATGCCCGCCAGGCCCGCGGCCAGCAGCGCCGAGAAGGCCAGATAGGGATTGAGGTCGCCGCCGCCGACGCGGCACTCCACGCGGATCGCCTTGGAACCCTCGCCGCAGAGGCGGAAGCCGGCGGTGCGGTTGTCCAGGCTCCAGATCGCCTTGGTCGGTGCGAAGGTGCCGGCCTGGAAGCGCTTGTAGGAGTTGATGTAGGGCGCCAGGAAGTAGGTGATGTCGTCGGCGTACTTCAGCTGCCCGGCGACGAACTGGCGCATGGTCTTCGACATCGTGTATTCGGCCTTGGGGTCAAAGAACAGCGGCTTCTTGCCCGCCTTGTCCCACAGCGAGGCGTGGATGTGGCAGGAGTTGCCGGCCAACTCGTAGTTCCACTTGGCCATGAAGGTCAGCGCCTTGCCCTTCTGGTGGGCGATCTCCTTGCAGGCGTTCTTCAGGATCACGTGGTTGTCGGCCATGGGCAGGGCCGCGTCGTAGCGCACGTTGATCTCTTCCTGGCCGGGTCCCCACTCGCCCTTTGAGTTCTCCACCGGGATGCCGGCGCCCTGCAGGCCCTTGCGGATGGCCCGCATCACCTCTTCCTCCTTGGTGGTCTGGAAGATGTGATAGTCCTCGATGTAGTAGCCCTCGGTCTTGAGGTCCTGGTAGTGCTTCTGGTGGGCGCTCTCGTAGGTCTCGTCGAAGAGGTAGAACTCCAGCTCCGAGGCCAGGAAGGGCTTGTAGCCCTTCTTCGCCAGGCGCTCGACCTGGGCCTGCAGAATGGCGCGCGGCGAGTGCGGGATCGGCTCGTGGTGGTGATGGTCCAGCACGTCGCAGAGCACCATGGCCGTGCCCTCCAGCCAGGGCAGCACCCGAAGGGTCGAGAGGTCGGGCTTGAGGACGAAATCGCCGTAGCCCTGGGCCCAGTTGGCGGCCTCGTAGCCGGGGACCGGTTCCATGTCGATGTCGTTGGCCAGCAGGTAGTTGCAGGCGTGGGTCTCGTCCTCGGCGGTATCGACGAAGAACTCGGCCTGGAAGCGCTTGCCCACCAGGCGCCCCTGCATGTCGACCATGCAGACCAGCACGGTATCGATGGCGCCGTTGGCGACGTTTTCCTTCAACATCTGAAGAGTAATAAGACCTGGCATCGGAACGGAACTCCGCTTCGCAAAGATCGAGGGGGCGGGCGCCCCCTCACTGGAATGAAAAATGACCCCGCACAATAATCGCCCGGATGCCGCTGGTCGAGGCTCGTTAGGAGGCAGCGGCGGCCCCGGCCTGCAACCCTCCGGCGCAGCCCCGCCGCGCCGTCAGGTCCCGTCGTGCAGGCGGTGATTGATCCCCGTCAGGCCGCGCCGCGCTTCGTCGTAGAGCCCGAAGAGACGGCCGTAGGCCGCGTGGCGGTCGGCGTCCGGGCGGTTTTCCTCGATGATCTTGGCGCAGCGGCGCACCGCCTCCTCGGGCGTGGCGAAGACGCCGCCGCCGACCCCGGCGACCAGCGCCGCCCCGAAGGAGGCGTCGCCGTTGGCCGGCACCTTGATGGTCAGCCCGGTGACGTCGGCGATGATCTGGCGCCAGGTGGCGCTGCGCGCGCCACCGCCCAGCAGGCGCATGTCGCCGAAGGTCGCCCCCGACAGCTCCTTGGCCGCCAGCAGCACGTCGTTGAGCGCGAAGGCGATGCCCTCGTAGCAGGCCCGCGCGAAGTGGGCGCGCGTGTGGCCCAGGGTGAGGCCGATGAAGTCGCCGCGCAGCTTGGGGTCCCAGTGCGGCGCCCGCTCGCCCATCAGGTAGGGATGGAAAATAAGGCCGTCGGAACCCGGCGCGATGCCGCCGGCCAGGCGGTCCATCTCGGCGAAGGCGCTGTCCGGCGCCAGGTCGGCGAAGAAGGTGTCGCGCACCCAGCGATGCGCCGTCGCGCAGGCGTTGATGCCGGAGGCCATGTACCAGAGCCCCGGCAGGATGTGCGGATAGCAGGAGACCGGCGGATGCACCTCCGGCCGGTCGCAGGCCAGGAAGACCACCCCGGCCGTCGCCAGCTTGATGGCCCCCTGCCCCGCCTCGATGGCGCCGGCGCCGTAGAGCTCCACCGTGGTGTCGTTGGAGCCGATCACCACCGGCGTGCCGGGGGCGAGCCCCGTCGCCTTGCCCGCCGCCTCGCTCACTTCACCGGCGATGGCCTCCGGCTCGCCGACCGGCGGCAGGGTCTCCATGTTCCAGCCGATCAGGCCGCAGATATCCGGCGACCAGCCGCGCGTCTCGACATCGGACATGAGCGCGCCCAGAACGTCGGAATAGTCGGTCGCCCAGTCGCCGGTCAGGCGGCTGCGCAGCCAATCCTTGGCGATGTAGAGGCGCCGGGTGCGGGCGACTGCTTCCGGCTCGTGCTTCTGCAGCCAGGCGAGTTGGCAGAGGCTCCAGGTCGGGTTGGCGCGGTTCAGGCCCGTGGCGATGATCATCTCGCCGGCGCGCTCGTGCAGATCGGCCGCCTCGGCGGTGCTGCGCTGGTCGTTCCACATGATGGCCGGGCGGATCACCTGCCCCTCGGCATCCTCCAGCACCGCAATGTGGGCGCCGGCGGAGATGCCGACGGCGGCGATGTCGACGGCCGGCAGGCCCGCCTTGTCCAGCACCTTGGGCACCACCGTGCAGAGCGCCTGCCACCACTCCGCCGGGTCCTGCTCCGACCAGCCGGGCTTGGGGTTCAGGGTGGTGATGGGCGCCGCGGCCTCGGCCAGGGTCGCGCCGGCCTCGTCGATCAGAGTCGCCTTGAGGCTGCCCGCCCCCAGGTCCACACCGAGAATGGCGGTCATAGGGAGCCGCCCCCACCCGCCTCATCCAGTGGCGTGACGTAGGCGGCGTGGATGCCGCCGTCGACCAGGTAGCCGCTGCCGGTCACGTAGCTGGCGGCATCGGAGCAGAGGAAGAGCGCCACCTCGGCCACCTCGACCGCCTTACCGAAACGGCCCATGGGCATGTGGACCCGGCGGCGCTCCAGCTTCTCCTCGGTGTCGAAGAGCTGGGCGGTCAGCGGCGTGCCGATCGGCCCCGGCAGCAGGGCATTGGCGCGGATGTTGCGGCGGCCGTACTGCACCGCGATCTCCCGGGTCATGGCGAGGACGCCGCCCTTGGAGGCGGTGTAGGCCAGCTGCGGTACCGCCGCGCCCATGACCGCCACCAGGGAGGACATGTTGAGGATGGCCCCGCCGCCGGCCCGCTGCAACGCCGGCAGGCCGAAGCGGCAGCAGTGGAAGACGCCGGTCAGGTTGATGGCGATGGTACGGTCCCAGACCGACTGCTCGGTGTCCTCCGGGCCGTTGTCGCCGTTCAGCATGACTCCGGCGTTGTTGAACAGGGTGTCGACCGCCCCCAGGCGCTCCTCGGCCGCGACGATCATCGCCGCCACGGAGTCGGGGTCGGCCACGTCGACCGTGATGGCGGTCGCCCGGCCGCCGGCCGCGACGATCTCGCCGGCCGTGGCCTCAGCGGTCTTGGCGTCGACGTCGGCCACCGCCACCGCCGCCCCCTCGGCCGCGAAGAGCAGCGCCGCTTCGCGCCCGATGCCGGCGCCACCGCCGGTGATCACCGCATGCTTGCCTGCCAGGCGTCCCGCACTCATCCAGTTCCCCCTATCGAGACCGTCACGCCGGGTGGCGGGCCCGCCGCCGCTCCGCTAGCGTGTTCCCGGCGCCGCTACCCTGTCTTCCGGCGAAGGTAGCTTGCACCACTTGGCAACTGCAACATAATGTTGGCAGGTACCAACCCATGAAACGGCATGCAATTCAGCAAGGAGGCAAAAATGGCGGGGGACGAGGTGAAGGAGATGATGGCGGCGCTGAAGAAGATGGGCGCGCGCTACGTCCGCTTCGAACTGCCGGATCTGCACGGGACCAGCCGCACCAAGGTGATTCCCGTGGGCAAGGCCGAGGCCTATGCCCGCAAGGGCCTGAACTTCTATGGCGGCACCATCGGCCTCGACACCGCCTCCAACGTCATCGGCGGCAGCGGCGTCCACGAGGAGGTCAGCTACCGCGACCAGATGCTGATCCCCGACCCCTCGACCCTGCGCGTCGTGCCCTGGGTGGAGGACACCGCCAAGGTGATCTGCGACGCCTACTGGGAGCCCGGCGTGCCGGTCGGCGGCACCCCGCGCACCGTGCTGGCCAACATGCTGAAGCTGGCAGACAAGGCGGGCTACAAGGTGATGATGGGCCACGAGTTCGAGTTCTACCTGCTGGAGCCGGAGACCAAGGAGCCCCTCTTCGGCGGCGTCCACATCTTCAACGCCGTGCGGAACCAGTACGTCCCCTTCCTGGACGTGCTGCTGGACGTGCTCCACGAGTCGGGCATCGACGTGATCACCCACAACTGCGAATACTCGCCCTCGCAGTTCGAGATCAACTTCGGCCCCGGCGTCGGCCTGGAAGGCGCCGACAAAGCCTTCACCTTCAAGAACGCGATCAAGGAACTGGCGCACCGCAGCGGCTACCTCGCCACCTTCATGTCCAAGCCGGCGACCACCATGGCCGGCTGCGGCTGCCATGTGCACGTCAGCCTCTTGGACAAGAAGACCGGCAAGAACGCCTTCTACACCAAGGGCGCCAAGGGCGGCATGAACCCGCTGATCACCAAGTTCGCCGCCGGCCTGCTGACCCACGCCAAGGCCATGCAGCCGCTCATCAATCCGACGCCCAACTGCTATCACCGCCTGAAGCCGCATACCTTCGCGCCCTCCAACATCTCCTGGGGCATCGAGGACCGCACGGCCATGGTGCGCATCAAGGACGCGGGCGAAGAGAACTGCCACATCGAGATGCGGGCGGCCTCCGGCCTCTCCAACCCCTATCTCTCCATCGCCGCGGTGATCGCCGCCGGCCTGCTGGGCATCCAGGAAAAGGGCGAGCTGCCGAAACCCTCCGAAGGCCCCTCCGAGGACGACCCCCGGCACAAGAAGCTGGCCGGCAGCCTGGAGGAGTCTCTGGCCGCCCTGAAGAAGGACAAGGCCATGCAGGAGATGCTGGGCGAGGACTTCGTGAAGCTCTTCACCACCGTGAAGCAGGCCGAGCTCGACCGCTTCCGCAGCCACGTCACCGACTGGGAGCGCGACGAGTACCTGGAGCTCTACTAAGCCCCTGCTCTCTTCCATCGCTCTGCCGCGGCCCACTGCCTGACGAACCGGCGGGCCGCGGCAGGGCATGAAGAGCACTCCCTCTGCCAGCCGAATCCTGCGCCCCGAAGGCTCCCCGCGACTCGAGTCGCGGCGACCGATTCGTCCCGGAACGGGCTTCCAGAGTGGATTCCGGCGTTGCAGGGCCCGCCTCACAACAGGGAAATCGAAGCGGCGTGCCACAGGCGACGCGCAAGCAAGGGAAGGCCGGCGGCGGGCGGGCGAAGACAGGCAGCAAACCTGAATTATTTCGCTACATCAGATAGATAGAAGAACAGGCGGCTGCGAACCCCTTTAAATAAGGGGTTTCCGCGCCGCGTCGCCTGAATGCCTGAAGGCGTGCGAGGCAGCAAGCCTTTGATTCCAGGAAATCGGCTCCCGTTGACCTTCTCGCCGGGCCTGGCGTATCAGGCGGACTCATCGGCACCCAGAAAAGGAACCTCTTGAGATGGCCAAAAAGCCTGCGAAAAAAGCCGCGAAGAAGTCTGCGGCGAAGAAGCCCGCCGCCAAGAAGGCAGTGAAAGTCGCCGCCACTCCGGCCGGCTCCAGCGACCGCGAGAAGCTGGTCGAGGTCATCAAGGCCGGCACCGGCTGCACCAACGCCGCCGCCCGCGACACCGTGACGGCGGTGCTCGGCACGATCTCCGCCTCACTGAAGAAGAACCAGAAGGTCCAGCTGCCCGGCTTCGGCACCTTCATGGTCACCAAGCGCGCGGCACGCAAGGGCATCAATCCGCGCACCGGCGAGTCGATCAAGATCAAGGCCTCCAAGTCGGTCCGCTTCAAGCCGGGCCAGACGCTGAAGGGCTCGCTCTAAGCCTCTTCTCTCCCGCGAGGGACAGCAGAGAGCGTCCGGCCCTCTGGCCGGAAAACAATTCGGCCGCGGTGACCTCAAAGGATCGCCGCGGCCGCTTAGTTTGTCCGGTGTTGAGCCAGGGCAGGCTCAGGCAGAGAGACGCTGATTCTCCGAAAGCTTGGCATCGACGGTCGCGACGACGTCGTCGATGGCGGGGTTTTCCATGCCCAGGGACTTGCCGATCAGCTGCACCAGCATGTCGACGCGCTCGATGGACGGCGCACCGGCGGCCACCGCGCGGGCGGCCGAGGACGGCTTCAGCAGGTTCTCCGCCGCCTTGGCGTACTTCTCGAAGGGCACCTGGTCGGCCGGGTCGGCGCCCAGGCGCCGGGCGATGGCGTCGACGTGGGCGTAGATGCTGCGCGACAGCTCCAGATCACTATGCACGGCCTCGCGGATCGGACGCGGCTCGCCGGCGGTGATGCAGCGGTAGTTGCCGGTCAGCAGCATCGACCACTTGGCCAGCGGCACGAAGAGCGAGTCGAAGACGCGCAGCTTCACCGGCACGTCCTTGCCATCCAGGCGCACCGCGGCGATGTCCGCCTCAAGCTGCTTCAGCACGGCGTTGTGCTCGGCCTTGCCGAAGGCCGCGGCCTTGAAGTTAGTCGGCAGGCCGACGTGCAGCACGTTCGGCTTCTCCTCGGGCGGGCGGAAGGCCTGCGGGTCCGGGCTGCACAGCGTCATGAGCTCCGGATCGAAGCGGTCCCACACCCGCGGCGTGGTGAAGCTGCGCTCCAGCTTGGAGGTGTCGAGGCCGGGGATGCGCTTCAGGTAGGCCAGCGGCGGCATGTTCATGATGGACAGGCAGGGCACGCCCGCTTCGGCGATGCGCACCATGAGGGTCCAGATGGCGTGCACGCCGTACTGCGGCTCCTGCATCGCCAGGCCCACCAGGTCATACTCGCTGGGGTCGACCTCCTCCGGCGTCTTGGCGTCGAGGCGCCCCGGCAGGTCGGCCGAGCGGATCGCGCGGTGCGCGTCCTCGTCCTTCAGCTTGATGCGTACTTCCGTGCCCTCGGCGTTGATCAGCTCGGCCGTCTGCGAGCGGCAGACGAGGGTCACGTCGTGACCGGCCATGAGCAGCTTGGTGCCGAGGAGTGAGCCGTAGGAGGCGCCGAGGATGAGGATCTTGTAGGCCATCTGTTCTGTTCCGTTTTTCTGTCGACCCCCCGGAGGGAAGGAACCCTCAGGGTCTCTGCCAAATTCGGTTGATGACGAACAACCTAACCGCGACTGGGCCCCCATGCACGGATTCTCGGGTTTATGTGTTGTGTGTTGACACAACATTTGTTATGATTAGTTAATTTGTTAATCTCAGATTCCGACCTATGCGTAAGACCCTGATCGGCCCCCGACTTCGCCAGCTGCGGCGCGAGCACAAGCAGACCCAGGCGGAAATGGCCAAGGCGCTGGGCGTCAGCACGGCCTATGTGAACCTGCTGGAGAACAACCAGCGTAGCCTTTCTGTAAAGATGCTGCTGGCGCTGTCGGACGCCTACGGGGTCGACTGGCGCGACCTGATCAAGGACGAGTCCTCCACCCTGCTGACCGACCTGAGGAACGCGGTGCAGGACCCGATCTTCGGCGGCAGCGCCCCCGACCTGCAGGAGCTGCGCGCGGCCATCGACCACGCCCCGCGCGTGGTCGGCCATTTCCTGAAGCTCTACAGCAGCCACCGCTCGGCGCTGGAGAAGATGATGCGTCTGGGCAGCGAGCGCATGCCGGACAACCTGCTGTCCTCCTCGCCGGAGACCATCATCCACGACTTCTTCCGCGACCACGCCAACTACTTCGACGAGCTGGAGCAGGAAGCCGAGAAGCTGCGCGCGGCCGAGCCCTGCGACGCCGACGACGTCTACGCCATGCTGAAGGCGCGCCTGCGCGACGTGCACGGCATCGAGGTCCACACCGCCCCGGTGGAGGAGATGAGCCAGGCACTGCGCATCTACGACGAGGCGGACTCGGTGGTGCACCTCTCCGAGGCGCTGGACCACCAGAACCGGGTCTTCCAGCTCGCCCACGTGCTCTGCCTCGTGGAGCTGGCCGAGGTGCTGGAGAGCCTTACCGCCGACAGTAACATCCGCTCGGAGACCGGCCTGGCGCGCTGCCACGTGGAGCTGGCCAACTACTTCGCCGCCGCCTTCCTCATGCCCTACGAGCCCTTCCACGAGGCCGCCGAGCGCACCAACTACGACGTCGACCGCCTCGCCGCGACCTTCGGCGTCTCCTTCGAGCAGGTCTGCCACCGCCTGACCACCTTGCAGCGCGAGGGCGCCAAGGGCGTGCCCTTCTTCTTCCTGCGCGTCGACAAGGCCGGCAACGTCACCAAGCGCTTCAACGCCACCTCCTTCAACCTGGCCGAATACGGCGGCGCCTGCCCGGTGTGGAACATCCACACCTCCTTCCGCACGCCCGGGGTCATCGTCCCGCAGTTCGTCGAACTGCCCGACGGCGAACGCTTCTTCACCATCAGCCGCACCACCGACCGCCCGGTCTTCAGCCGCGATTCCCAGGACCGCCGCCTCGCCCTCTCGCTAGGTTGCGAGCTCAAGCACGCCCACCGCCTGGGCTACGCCGCTCCCTTCAACATCGAGGACGACGGCCTGTTCAGCCCCATCGGCATCAACTGCCACCTCTGCCCGCGCCAGGCCTGCTCCCAGCGCGCGCACCAGCCGCTCTTCACCGAGCTGCCCATCGACACCAAGCGCCGCGGCAACACCCGCTACGAAAGCTAGCAGGCTGCGGAGAGGAGCAGCGGTACATGTGGCACATCCTTCGAGACGGCGCTGCCGCGGCTCCTCAGGATGAGGTGAGAGTCTAAGAAGATTGACCTCATACTGAGGAGCGAGCGACAGCGAGCGTCTCGAAGTACGAGGTCAATCAGGCCGCCGAGCCTTCTTCAACAGATTGCCAGCCGCCGAATACACCAAGCACGGCTCGCCTTTCGCTTCTCGTGCCTTCCCCTTCTCGTGTAAGACAGGAAGCAGAACAGGAGAGGGAGGAAGCGCTTTGCGTATCGCGATTGTGGGCTGCGGGGCCATGGGCTCGGTCTACGCCGCCCTGCTGGCCGACGCCGGCAACGAGGTGCTGGCCTTAGACAAATGGGAAGAACACGTGCAGGCGATGAACGCCACAGGTCTTCACGTCGAGGGCGCGAGCGGTGACCGCACCGTCAAAGTCATGGCTTCCACCACGCCGCCACCGCAAACTGTCGACATGATCGTCGTCGCCGTGAAAGCGGCCGACGCCGCAGCGGCGGCGGAAGCGGCCAAACCGCTGCTCGGCCCGGAGACCGTAGTGGTCACCATCCAGAACGGCCTGGGCAGCGCCGAGGGCGTGGCGGCCGCACTGGGCGCCGAACGTCTGATGGTCGGCATCGCCGGCGGCTTCGGCGCCTCCTTTAAGGGGCCCGGCCACGTCCATCACAACGGCATGAAGACCATCCGCATGGGCGCCTATGCCGGATTGCCCTTCGAGCGCGTTGAAGCGGCCGTGCAGGTCTGGCGCGACGCCGGCTTCTCCGCCGAGGCCGCGCGTGACATCGCGGTGATGCAGTGGGAGAAGCTGATCTGCAACGTCGCCTACAGCGCACCCTGCACGCTCACCGGCCTCACCATCGGCCAGGTGATGGAGGATCCGGACATCGGCCCGGTCAGCCGCGCCGCCGCGACGGAGGCCTGGGAGGTGGCGCGCGCCGCCGGCATCGCGCTGACCATCGAGGATCCCGCCGCCTACGTACTGACCTTCGGCGCCGCCATCCCCAACGCCAAGCCCTCCCTGCTGCTGGACTTCGAGGCCGGGCGGCGCGGCGAGATCGACTTCATCAACGGCGCCATCCCGCGCGAGGCGGCGAGGCTCGGCCGCCAGGCGCCGGTCAACGCCACCCTGGTCGGGCTCGTCAGGTTCAGAGAACGCGGGTTCTAGCTGGCAAGAACTCCATGCGCCCCTTAGTCTGCCTTCCTGTCGGGGCTGTGCCCCTCGCTATCTTTGCATTCCTTTTCAGGTGCGGCAGATTCAAAGCCTGTATCGGCTAGTGGAGGGATGGATGCTGCAAGTCACTTATATCCCTGTAATCAACGAAGACTTTGCAACGCAGCTTCAGCAAGAAGCCAAACGGATTGACCCCAAGGCCAAGGTTCATGGGCAATATCCCGGCCCCCAGGGGGCCGTCGAGTGGGCGCTTCCTGCCGTTGTCGCCTTCACCCTTGGCGGCATCGCCTCTGGCATTCTCAGTGAAATGAGCAAAGACATTTATGGAGGGCTCAAACAGCTGGCCACGGATGCATATCGCGAAGCGGAGAAGAACCCTTACGAATGGGAAGGCGTTCGAAAGGAGCCGACTTTGAACGATCCCGGTGCGGATATCTCAGCAGAAGCGCAGGCGCCGACGGCATCGGATACGGCGAAGACTTCTCCGCCACTGAAATTGACACTGCACATTGAAGGATGGGACGGTCGCCTGAGCTTTGTATTCTCGCGGGGCTTCACGCCTGAGCAGGTGGTCGAGGCCTACGATGAGATCGGCGGAACAGTACAGACCATTCTTCAGTACTCTACCCTTCTTTACACGCAGTTGCATTCCAAGCGCAGCCGGCCGGAGCTTTATCAGGGCACAATGCCGGATGATATTTGGGAGGAAAAGCTAGAGCGCGAAATCCACGAGGCAGCCCTTCTGCTGCACGGTGTCTTCGTGTTTGACGAAAAAAACAAAGTCTGGGGTCGCGCCCATTGACAGGTCTGCGATAGGGCGGCCTTTGCGAGAACGGCCGCTGTGCTCAAGCCACCACCGTCGTCACGCCGGCGGCCTTGGCGGCCTCGGCCAGGGGGGCCGGCAGGGGCCTGTCGACCACCAGGTCGGTCAGCTCGCTGAGCGGCATGACCACCTCCAAGAGGCGGATGTTGAACTTGGTGTGGTCCATCATGAAGATGCGCCGCTCGGCGCGGCGGAACATGGTGCGCTTGATCCAGCAGGCCTGGGAGTCCACGTCGGTGATGCCGCCCTCGGTGATGCCGCCGGCGGAGGTGAAGGCGACGTTGGCGTGGAAACGTTCCAGGTACTCGCAGGTATCCTGCCCGTAGACGCCCTTCTCGTGCGCCGAATAGGCGCCGGGGCAGAGGATGACCTTCACCCGGTCGGAAACGCCCACCGCCTCGGCGATGTCCAGGCCGTTGGTGATGATCGTCGCCTCGATGTGCTCGGCGGCGATCTTCTCGGCCAGGTGATGGGCGGTGGCGCCGGAATCGATCATCACCACGTCGCCCGGCGCGATGGCCTGGATGGCCACCGTGGCGATGCGCTGGCGCTCGGACACCATGGCGGCGGTGCGCTCGCCGATCGAGGGTTCGCGCCCCATGGGCGCGGCGGCGCCGCCGTAGGTGCGCTCCACCAGGCCGCGCGAGGAGAGGTCGTCGATGTCGCGGCGCACCGTTTCGGTCGAGACCTTGAAGGCCTCGGCCAGGTGCGAGATGCGCACGGTGGGATTCGACTTCAGCTCTGCGATGATACGGCGATGGCGCTCATCGCGGTCGAGCCGGCCGTTGGTCTTCACCGGCTTCAGCTCCGCCTTCTGAGCGCCCCTGCCCCCGATCTTACCGGTCTTGCCGCCGGATTTCGTCGATACCGTCATGCAGGCCCCGTCACGCCGCCGTTCTCATGGCCGCCGCCGCCAGGATGTCTTCCAACTGCGAGCCCAGAGCGCCCTTGCGCGGATTGAAGGAGCCGTCGAAAGCGGCGGAGCCGATGGTGAAAGCGTCGGCGCCGGCCTCCGCCAGGGCGCGGATACGCTCAGGGGAATCGACGCTGCCGGCCACCACCAGGGTGCCCTTGGTGGCGCGGCGCGCGGCGCGCACCAGCTCCAGGGGATCGGCCTCGGTGGCGCGATAGGCCAGCAGGTCGACGCCGGCGCAGCCCATGGCCTCGAAGCGGCGGCAGTCTTCCTCCACGTCGGCGGGCTTGCCGCCCAGTGCCGTCGGATGGCCGACCGGTCTGCCGGGGAACGGCAGGTAGTCGATACCGCTGCCGTCCAGGATTTCCAGGATTTCCTTGGCCTCGGTGCCGCCCATGACCCGGTCGACGCCGATCCTGCGGGCGGCGCGGGCGGATTCGAGGCAGGCCTCCTTGGTTGCGGAGACGACCTCCAGGTAGCTGACCGCGCCGGCATCCTTGATGCGGCGGTTCAGTTCCACCAGGGTGTCGAAGTCGACACCGATATCCTTAAACCCCATGTGCTTCACACCAGCCCGCGCCACGGTCTCGAAGACATCGAGACAATCTTCGACCGTCTGGTCGGCGCGCGTAAACATGAAAATGAAATCAATCGGGGGTCGCGTCATGAAGGGCCGTTCTCCACATCGAAACTGGGACCCGCCTTGCCGGGGTCCGGCAAAAGATCCGGGGTCGGCGGATGCAAGCGCCTCTTGGCCGGGACTCTCGGCGGGCGCCTTGCATCGGTTATGCCCCAAGTTCGTGGCGAGTACAACAAATCATGTTGGAATTACCAAATTTCGCGTGGTACCTTCATCACAAGACAAAGACAGGGAACCTTGGATAGACGAGACAATTCGGGAGGCGAGATCATGCAGTTCGACCGTCGCAGTTTGTTGAAGTACTCGGCCGCCGCGGGAGCCGTCGGGTTGGCTGGGGGCCTCACCGGCCCCTTCGCGAACAAGGCCTTCGCCGCGCGCGAAAAGGAACTGAACATCCTTTGTTGGGAGGGATACAACTCGGCCGACGTGCTGGACCCCTTCCGCAACTCGGAAGGCGCCACCATCAAGGCGGAATCGCTGACCAACGACCCGACGATGATCAACCGCCTGCGCGCGGGCGAGACCAACGTCTGGGACCTGATCAACGTGAACAATCCCTGGGCCCGCAAGATCATGGCGCCGGAAGGTTTGATCAAGCCGCTCGACAAGGCCAGGTTCGAACCCTTCTTCGAGACCATGCTGCCCGGCTTCAAGCCGCCCTATAAGTGGGCTATGAGCGAGAACGGCAAGGACCTGCTGGGCATGGCGCAGCGCTTCGGCCCCTACAGCTTCGTCGTGAACACCGACAAGATCAGCCGCAAGACTGCCGAGGACCAGGGCTGGGACCTGTGGAACGACCCGGCCAACGCCGGTAGGTACGGCGTGCTGGAATCCGACGACTGGAACGTCTTCGACATCTTCCTGATCGCCGGCGTCGATCCCTTCCGCGAGCACACGGAAGAGGAGTTCGCCGCGTTCGACGAGGCCGCGAAGAGAGTCTTCAAGGGCGCCAAGGTGGTCGGCGACATCGCCACCATGAACCAGGCCCTCGTGTCGGGCGAGATCGACTTCCACATGACCGGTGGCACCTATTCGGCCTCGCCGGCGCGCTACGACGGCTATCCGAACATCCGCGGCGTGACCCCGCTGAAGAGCGCCATCCCCGGCAAGGGCGGCGTGGCCTGGATCGAGATCACCTCGACAGTCAACAACCCGCAGCTCTCGCCTCTGGCCGTGGACTTCCTGGAATACGTCCAGGACCCGGAGGTCGCCCACACCGTCGCCTTCGCCGAGGGCACCTTCAACCCGGTGACCCAGATGGGCAATCCCAAGTGCTTCGAGCTCTTCACCAAGGAGGAGCTGGACGCCATCCAGTGGGACAGCCTGGAGGAGGAGATGGCGCGTTCGGCCGAGTACGATATTGTACCGGACTACGATAAGGCGCTGGACCTGATGACCGCCGCCAAGCGCGAGGCCTGAGGGTAGCGTAAGATAAGGGAACGGCCGCGGCCCCGGGTGGAGGCCTTCACCCCGGGTTGCGGCCCCCGTATTTTGTTGAAGTACCTTCGTTGCAGAAAATGCGTCCGTCCCTGAAAGAGTAGTATTCCGTGGCCGACCCCATCCTTCGACTTTCCGGGCTCACCAAGCGCTTCGGCGGTTTTGCAGCGGTCAACGAGATCGACCTCGACGTCGAAGAGGGCGAGTTCTTCACCATCGTCGGCCCCTCCGGGTCCGGCAAGTCGACCCTGGTGCGCATGCTGGCCGGCCTGGAAGAGCCGACCAGCGGCGAGATCCTGCTGCGCGGCCAGCGTATCAACGAAACCCCGGCCAACCGGCGGCCGACCTGTATGGTGTTCCAGTCGCTGGCCCTGTTCCCGCACCGCACGGTGGGGCAGAACATCGAATTCCCGCTGAAGATGCGCGGCGCCCCCCCGGGAGCAAGGCGCGAGCGAGCGATGGAACTGCTGCGCCTGCTGCGACTGCCGGAAGACTACTACAAGAAGCAGGTAACCAAATGCTCCGGTGGCGAGCGCCAGCGGGTGGCGCTGGCTCGCGCCTTTGCCTACGACCCGGAAATCCTGTTCTTCGACGAACCGCTGTCGGCCATCGACTACAAGCTGCGCAAGACGCTCGAGAAAGAACTGAAGGACATCCACAAGGAGACCGGCAAGACGTTCATGTACATCACCCACAGCCTGGAAGAGGCCATGGTGATGTCGGACCGCATCGGCGTCATGCGCGCCGGCAAGCTGGTCCAGGTCGGCACGCCGGAAGACATCTACACCCGCCCGCGCGATAAGTTCGTCTCCGAATTCATGGGCGAGGTGAACGTGATCGACGTGCGCCGCGGCGTGAACGGCCGGGCGAGCGGCGTCGGCATTGCCGGCGACTTCCTGCTGAGCGGCGTGCCCGAGGGCTTCGAGAGCGGCCACCTGGTGGTGCGGCCCGAGTTCCTGCGCTTCATCGACGCACCCGGCGAGGCTGAGAATCACCTGCGCGGCCGGCTCTACAACGAGTACGTACTGGGCTCGCGCATCCAGTACCAGGTGCGCGTCGGCGAGCGTGTCTTCATCGTCGAGCGGCTGCGCCAGCAGGCCTTCTCCGGCGGACTGGATCAGGAGGTGCTGATCGGCTGGGACGCCAAAGATTCTATCCTGGTCACCGACTGATGGCGGCGATCGTGACCACCGGGGCGGACAGCCGGTCGGCGGCGAAGACTCGGCGGCTGCCGCTTTCGAGCGGCGCGCGCTACGCCCTGCCGGTTCTGGTGCTGCTGGGCATCGGCTTCCTGGCGCCGCTGCTGGCCGTCGTCGCCTTCAGCTTCGCCGAGCCGCGCAGCTTCGACATCTTCGGCACCCCGACCCTGGAGAACTATGAGACCATCTTCGACCCGACGAATACGGTCTATCTCTCCTTCGTCTGGTCGCTGGTCTTCGCCGCCATCTCGGTCGTCATACTGGCCGTCATCTGCTACCCGGTCGCCTACGGCCTCGCCCACGTCTTCGGGCGCTGGGCCAACCTCATCACTCTGCTGCTGGTGTTCCCGCTGTTCATCTCCGAGAACATCCGGCTGTTCGGCTGGGTGCTGTTCTTCATCAAGAACGGCGTGCTGGACGGCACCCTAAAGACCTTCTTCGGCCTGCAGTTGGAATCCATCCTCTTCACGCCGCCGATCATCGTCTTTGGAATGGTCTACGTTTACCTGCCCTTCATGCTGTTCCCCATGGTGCTGGGACTCTCCATGGTGCCGCGCGAGGTGGTGGAAGCCGCCGGCGACCTCGGCGCCTCGCGCCTGCAGATCTTCCGCGAGGTCGAACTGCCGCTGGCCATGCCGGGCATCATCATCGGCGGACTTCTGACCTTTGTGCTGGCGGTGGGCGCCGTCGCGGAATCCAAGGTGCTGGGCGGCCAGTCGGTGATCGTCATCACCCACGATATCGAAATCGCCTTCACTTACGCGCAGAACTGGCCGCTGGGCGCCGCGCTCTCGGTGCTGCTGATGCTGGTGGTCGGTACGCTGGTGCTGATGGTGCTGCGCTACCTCGACCTCGACCGCATCCTGGGGAGGCGTTGATGAGCGCAACCGGAAAGACCCTCGCCAAAAGGTGGATCGCCGCCTGGACCGGGGTGCTCATCGTCTTCCTGTACCTGCCGGTCGTCTGCGGCGTGCTGGCCTCGCTGTCACAGTCGCGCTACTTCGGCTTTCCCATCAATCGCTGGTCGACGCGCTGGTGGGAGCGCACGCTGGACTCGATCGAGATCGGCATCCTGATCGAGACTTCGGTCACCATCGCCCTGATGGTGACGGTAGTCTCCGTGGTGCTGGCCTTCATGGGGGCGCTGGCCTTCGCGCGCTACGACTGGTCCGGCCGCACACTGTACCAGCGCATCGTGCTGCTGCCGATCTTCTTTCCCCAAGCGGTCCTCGGCCTCGCTCTGCTGCTTTGGTTCAACACCCTGGGGCTGCCGCTGTCGTGGAAGACCGCGGTCTTCGCCCACCTGGTGTGGATCGTGCCGATCGTCACCCTGATCATCTCGATCCAGGTTTACAGCTTCGATCCGGCACTGGAGGAGGCCGCCATGGACCTGGGCGCGACGCGCTGGCAGGTGCTGCGCGAGGTGACCCTGCCGGTGCTGTGGCCCGGCATCTTCTCGGGCTCCCTCTTTGCCTTCCTGCTGTCCTGGGGCAACTTCCCCCTCTCCCTCTACACCACCGGCGCCGATTCCACGGTGCCCGAGTATCTCTACGCGAAGATGGTGGCGGGCTACACGCCCGGAGTCCCGACGCTGGGCGCCATGACCACCGGCGGAGCTGCCGTCATCATGATCGTCGGCTATCTTTCCTGGATCCTTATGCGGCGCGCGCAAGGAGCGAAATCATGACCGCTACCGTCGAACTGGAAGAAGGTCTGCGGGGCCAGCGCATCGCGCTGGAGGAGATCCCGCTCATCGACTTCGGCCCCTTCCTGACCGGCGACCTGGCCGCGCGCAAGGAAGTGGCGGACAAGATCGGCCACGCCTGCCGCAACATCGGCTTCTTCTACCTGACCAACCACAGCATCTCCGAGGCCCTGCTGGCGCGCACCTTCGCCGAGGCCAAGCGCTTCTTCGATCAGCCGATGGAGAAGAAGCTGGAGATCGACATCGAGAAGTCGCCCTGCCACCGCGGCTTCTTCAAGGTCGGCGGCGAGAACCTGGACCCGGCCAAGCAGAAGGAAGGCGGCGACCTGAAGGAAGGCATCAAGATCGGCCGCGACCTGGCGCCGGACCATCCGCTGGTGGTGGCGGGCACGCCGCTGCACGGCGCCAACCTCTGGCCGAAGGGCCTGCCGGGCTGGCAAGGCTCCATGCAGTCCTACTTCGACGCCCTGGTCTGCCTCGGCAAGCAGATCATGCACGCTTTCGCCCTGTCGCTGGACCTGGACGAGTGCTACTTCGACCGCCTGCTGACCGACCCCATGGCGACGCTGGGCCCCCTGCACTACCCGCCGCAGCAGGGCAGCATCACCGAAAAGCAGATCGGCGCCGGCGCCCATACCGATTTCGGCTGCCTGACGATCCTGGCGCAGGACATGAACGGCGGCCTGCAGGTGAAGAACGCCGCCGGCACTTGGATCGACGCCACGCCGGTGCCGGGTGCCTTCGTCATCAACATCGGCGACATGATGGCGCGCTGGACCAACAACCTCTTCGCCTCCACCCTGCACCGGGTGATCAACACCTCCGGGGCCGAGCGCTATTCCATCCCCTTCTTCTTCGATCCCAACTTCTCTGCCTCGGTCGCGGCGCTGCCCACCTGCACCGGACCGGACAACCCGCCCAGGTTCCCGCCGACCACCGGCGGCCAGCATCTGCTGGACATGATCAACGCGACCTTCGACTATCATCGTCAGAAAGAAGGCAAGCATTGAGCAGGTCTCATGGCGACCTATGACTTCACCCTCGCGCCAGGACGCGCCGCCCTTCTGGTGGTCGACCTGCAGCGCGGCTTCTGCGATCGCAAGGTCAGCGAGGCCCTGGGCTTCGAGAGCAGCGACCACTTCTGGTACCGGGTCGACGACCTGGTGCTGCCCAACGCGCAGCGCCTGATCAAGGCGGCGCGCGAGGCCGGGGTGGAGGTCATCTACACGGTGATCGAGGCCCTGACCGAGGACGGCCGTGACCGCAGCCTGGACCACAAGCGCTCCGACTTCCTCATCCCCAAGGGCTCGCCCGGCGGCGAGGTCATGCCGCAGCTCGCGCCCCGGGGCGACGAGATGGTGATCCCGAAGACGGCCTCCGGCATCTTCAACGCCACCAACATCGACTACATCCTGCGCAACCTGGGCGTCGAGCGGCTCTGCGTCTTCGGCGTCTACAGCCACCAGTGCGTCGAGAGCGCCGTGCGCGATGCCTCGGACCGCGGCTTCCTGGTGACCCTGGTGCCCGATGCCTGCGCCGCCAAGTCGGAGGAGCAGGAATCCACCACCGCGGAGGGCATGAAGGCCTACGCCCGCGTCGCCGCCACCGAGGACGTCCTGCGCGAGCTGCAGGCAGCAGGGGCTTCAGGGGGAGCCTCGGCGGCATGAGGCGCCCCCTCGTCGGCGTCACCGCCGACTACCGCACCTACAGCAATGCGCCCTACCACGTGGTGGGGGACAAGTACCTGCGCGCGGTCTGGGAAGTCTCGGGCTGCACACCGATCATCATCCCGGCCATGGCGGAAAGCCAGGAGACGGCGGAGCTGCTGGACGCCCTGGACGGCCTGCTGTTCACCGGCAGCCCCTCCAACGTGCACCCGACACGCTACGGCCACACCCCCAGCGAACACTACGAGCCGCACGACGAGGCCCGCGACGCCATGGCCTTCCAGCTCATCGAGGCGGCGCTGGAAAAGGGCCTGCCCTCCCTCTTCATCTGCCGCGGCTTCCAGGAGCTGAACGCGGCCCTGGGCGGCACCCTCTTTCCCAAGCTGCAGGAAGTCGAGGGCCGCCTCGACCACCGCATGCCCAAGGACGACGATCCGGACGTGCGCTACGGCCTGCGCCACGCCATGAACTTCACGCCGGGCGGCCAGTTCGCCGAGATCGCCGGGGCGACGGAGATCCAGGTCAACTCCCTGCACGGCCAGGGCATCGACGAGCCCGCGGCGGGCCTCGAAGTCGAGGGCTATGCCCCCGACGGCACGCCGGAAGCCGTCAGCGTCAAGGGCGCCAGGGCTTTCGCCCTCGGCGTCCAATGGCACCCCGAATACAAGGCCGCGGAGAACGACTTCTCCACCCGCCTCTTCCGCGCCTTCTCCGAAGCGGTCCGCGGCAAGGCCTAGGTCCTCCCCTCACCGCCAACGCCTCACGTCACCCTCGGGCTTGACCCGAGGGTCCATGGCGCCGCCTGCGCGAGCCCAACCATGGATGCTCGGATCAAGTCCGAGCATGACGACTTGAGATGTTGCTCGTCAGGTGCCCCCCGCCAGAAAGGACCGCAATTCACTTGAAACCTTAACGGGAATTTGCGACCTCTTGGGAAACCATAGGCAAGGGGTCGTTGGGGAGACGGGCGTGCAAACTTTCATCAAAGCGGGACTGATCGGCCTCACGTTGCTAACGGCATTGGCCGGCTGTGCCGGCAATTCGGCCGACGGACCCTACATGACCGAACCCCGGACGCATAATCTGGTGAGAGCGGTCCTTCAGAACGTGGAAGATGTCTACTATCAGGACACCAAGACCTCGGAACTGGTTGCGGCGGGCCTTGAGAAAGTCCAGGAGACGTATTCAGGCGTCGGTATCACCCGCGAAGGCGACTTCTTCGTCGCCTCTGTCGGTGAGGAAACCGTCTTCCGCTTCAAGGAAGGCAGGGACCAGGGCGAAGCGGACTACTGGGGCGACCGTGTGGCTGCTACTCTGGCCCAAATCGAAACGTCCCTTGTCGGCGAGGATGACACGTCCCTCTCGAAGCTCGCCGATACCTTCGTCGAGGGTGTAGCCGACAGCCTGGACCAGGGCACAGCCTATACTTCGCCCTCACGCCTGGAGAAG